>NZ_JBMNDR010000073.1:0-48639 GCF_052543235.1 Streptomyces sp. SAS_272
CCCCCCTCTTCGGCTTACGGGCCGGTTGGCCGGTCCCGCCGCCAACCCGTCAGGACGCGCTGGGGGTCCAGCCGCCGAGCCAGTCCACGACCTCCTGGCCGGCGGCCTGGGCGTCGGACAGCTGGGGGCGTTCGGTGCTCGCGGCGCCGGCTCCCGCGCCCTTGTTCCGGTACTCGGCGAACCGGTCGTCCTTCCACGAGAAGCCGCTCATGTCGGTCCAGGGCGCGGTCCTGATCGCGGCGCTCAGCGTGCTGTTGCGGACGGTGGCCTGCGGGTCGAGGCTCGCGTCGCCGCCGGCGTGCCAGGGGCGGCCGAGGTAGAAGCTGCGGTCGGAGACGTCCCCGCCGATCGTGGTGTCGGCGATCAGGATGCCCTTGCGCCCGGCGGCGGTGCTGGGGGCGGTGACGTAGCCGGCCGAGGTGCCGTTGAAGCGCTTCTTCAGCGTGATGACGGACTTGTCGATCACGGCGGTGGCGCGGCCGAAGATGAAGTCGACGTTGCCGATCACGTAGGAGTTCGTCATGTAGACACGGCCGAGCTTGTCCTTGGACGCGGTGTCCACCAGCAGGGTGTCCTGGTCGCCGCTGACGATGATGCCGTCCAGGAACACCTTGTCGGCGGAGGTGCGCAGGGCGACCGCCTGGCCGGCGATGTCCTGGTGGGCGCCTTCGTCGAAGTCGTTGGAGACGGTCAGGTTGCGGGCCTGGAAGTCGTCCGCGTCGACGGCGACGGTCGCGCTGCCGCCGGTGCCGTACGTGCCTCCGCCGGGCTTGGGGGTGCCCGACGCGTTGTTGTAGACGATCGTGGTGTCCTTGCGGCTGCCGCCGGTGCCCTGGATGGTGACGTGCGGCTTGTTGCTCGGCACCTTCACCAGCTCGCGGTACGTGCCCGGCTTGACGGCGATCACCACGCGCGAGGGGTTGTTCGCCGGTACGGCGTTCACCGCGGCCTGCACGGTCGTGTACTGCCCGCTGCCGTCCTTGGCGACGGTGAGCGTGGTGGCCGCGGCCGCCTTCGTGGTGGCGGTGGTCGTGGCCGCCGCCGTGGTCCCGATGGAAGCGCGCGGGCCGGTACCCGACTTGAGGAGCGCCGGGACGTCCGCGGCCTTGTCCAGCGTGTACGGGTAGTACGTCTTGGGGTTCCAGGCCGCGCCCGACCCGCCGCTCTCGTTCTTGCCGCTCGTGCCGGAGAACATGTTGCCGCGCTGGACGAGGGTGGCCGTCGTGTCCCGGACCACGGGATCGGTCATGCCCTGGAAGTAGGAGTTCTCCAGCACCATGTTCGTCTTGCCGCGGGAGTAGTTGCCGTACGACGACTTGATGTCCGTCCCCGCCACGTCCTCCAGGAAGTTGTTGTACAGGTGCGCGTGGGCGACGTTGTCCGTGGACGGGTTGCGCTGCTCGGTCTCGCGGACCCAGTTGTGGTGGATGGTGATGTCGGCGGTGACGTTGGCGGTCCAGCCGATGCCGAACGCCTTGTTCTCCTGGCTCAGTTTGTTCCAGGAGACCGTCAGGTAGGTCGTGTCCTTGCGGCTGTCGATGAGTCCGTCGGCCATGTGCCGGATGTCGTTGTGATCGATCCAGACGTGGTGGGCGCCGTCCATCTGGATGCCGTCGAAGTCGTGTTCCTTGTCGTTCCAGACGCCCTGGTAGGCGTCCCGGATCGTCAGGTTCCGGATGATCACGTTGTGGACGCCCTGGCCGAGGAAGAACCCGCCCCCGACGATCTGCCCGGAGGTCCCGGACCCGACGATCGTCTTGTCGGACTGGACCTTGATCTCTTTGCCGACCGGGTTCATGGTGATCGTGGCCGCCACGACGATGACGTACGGCTCACCGGCGGTGGCGTACTTCTCCAGGTCGGCGAGGGTCTTCACGGTGACGGTCTTGCCGTTGCGGCCGCCGTAGGTGCCGTTCTGCCCCAGGGCGTCGACCGACGCGAAGCCGTCGGCGGAGGCGGTCGCCCAGGCGGGTGCCGCGGTCGCGGCCGACGCCGTGTGCTGCACGGCGCTGCCGAACGCGCCCAGATCCGTGCCGTAGGCGAGAGCGCCGGCCGCGGTCAGGGTGAGGGGGACGCCCAGCGCGAGAGCCTTCCTGCGCTTGCGGTGCCGACGCCTGGGCGAACCGCTGATATCGCTCATGTGAGGGATTCCGTTCCATGGAGGGGACCACCCGTGGGGGGTTCGGGTCGTGGCATGGTCGCCGCACGGAAGGAAAAGGTTGCCGAGGATCCTCAGGACGTCGCCGGCACGTCTCCCGGCGTCTCCGGCGGTGGGGTCGGCGCCCCCGGCAGTCGGACCGTCGCCACCGTGCCACCGCCGTCCGCCCGCTCCAACGTGACCTGGCCGCCCGCCTCTTCCACGGTTCGGGCGACGATCGACAGACCGAGACCGGAGCCGGGGAGGGCCCGCGCTTCGGGAGAGCGCCAGAAGCGGTCGAAGACGTGCGGGAGTTCGTCGGCCGGGATGCCGGGGCCGTGATCGCGGACGGTCAGCGTCCCGCCGACGAGACGGACCTCGATCGTGCCGCCCTCGGGGCTGAACTTCACCGCGTTGTCCAGGATGTTGACCACCGCCCGCTCCAGCGCCGCCGGCTCCGCCCGGGCGTACCAGGACTCCAGCGACGCCGTGATGGTCAGCTCCGGACCGCGCAACCGGGCCCGGCGCAGCGCCGACTCCACGGTGTCCTCGAAGGACACCACCTGCACGCGCTCGCCGCGCTGCCCTTCCGGACGGGACAGTTCCTGGAGGTCGCCGATGAGCGACCCCAGCTCGGTCATCTGCGCCTTCACGGAGGCGAGCAGCGCCTTGCGGTCCGCTTCGGGGATCGGACGGCCCGTCTCCTCGCTGCGGGTCAGGAGCTCGATGTTGGTGCGCAGCGAGGTCAGCGGGGTGCGCAGCTCGTGCCCGGCGTCCGCGATCAACTGCTGCTGCAGCTCCCGGGAGTCGGCGAGGGAGGCGGTCATCGAGTTGAAGGAACGGGAGAGCCGGGCGATCTCGTCGTCGGACTCGTCCTCGACGGGGATCCGGATGCTCAGGTCCTCCGTCCTGGCCACGTGCTCGACGGCCTCGGTGAGCTTGTCGACCGGCCGCATCCCGGCCCGGGCGACGGCGAGACCGGCGGCTCCGGCGCCGACGACCCCGACACCGGAGACGAGGAGGAGCAGGAGGGCGAGGTCGTTGAGGGTGGACTGGGTGTTCTTCAGAGGGAGCGCGATGAGGAGGGCGGCGTTGGAGGCGCTCTGCGTGGACGGGTCGGCGACCGTGAGTCCCGGCAGGGTGAGGACGCGTACGTCGTTGCCCTCCGAGTCGGTGCCGTTGCGGAACTTTCCGTGGGTCTCGCTTCCCTGCTCGATGAGGTTCCGGTCGGCCTCGGTCACCTTGACCGAGCCGACGGAGTACGGCGCCACACAGGACTTTCCGTCCTCCGTGACCACCTGGTAGTAGGTGCTGCGCGGCGGCCCGTTGCCGGTGTCCAGCGATGTCTTCGTGGTGCAGTTGTTGACCGCGGCCTCGGCCTGGTCCTGAAGCCGTGGCATGCCCAGCGACTTCTCGAGATCCTGGTCGACCTGGTCGTACAGCTTCCCCTGCACGATGAACCAGCAGGTCACCGAGACCGCCGCCACCGCGAACGCCACAGCGGCGGCGACCAGCATCGACAGCCGTGCCCGGATGGGCAGGGTCCGGAACCGCCGGACGACCCTGTTCACTCGGCGCCGCCCTGCCGCAGCACGTACCCGACCCCTCGTACGGTGTGCACGAGGCGCGGCTCACCGCCGGCCTCCGTCTTGCGGCGCAGGTACATCACATACACGTCCAGCGAGTTGGACGACGGCTCGAAGTCGAATCCCCAGACGGCCTTCAGGATCTGCTCGCGGGTGAGGACCTGGCGCGGGTGCGCCATGAACATCTCGAGGAGGGTGAACTCCGTGCGGGTCAGTTCGACCGGCCGGCCGCCCCGCGTCACCTCCCGCGTCGCGAGGTCCATGCGCAGGTCGGCGAAGGTGAGGGCGTCGTCCTCCTGCGCCGCGCCCGCGCCGGCCGCCGGCGCGTAGGAGCTGCGCCGCAGCAGGGCCCGGACCCGGGCGAAGAGCTCGTCGAGTTCGAAGGGCTTGACCAGGTAGTCGTCGGCGCCCGCGTCGAGCCCGGTGACGCGGTCGCCGACCGTGTCACGGGCCGTCAGCATCAGGATGGGGGTGGTGTCGCCCGCGCCCCGGATGCGACGGGCCGCCGTCAGACCGTCCATGCGCGGCATCTGGATGTCCAGGACCAGCAGATCGGGGCGGTAGGCCGTCGCCTTCTCCAGCGCGTCCGCGCCGTCCACGGCGACCTGCGTGTCGTAGCCCTCGAACGCGAGGCTGCGCTGGAGTGCTTCGCGTACCGCCGGCTCGTCGTCGACGATCAGGATGCGCTGGGTGTCACGGTCGCCTTCGGCGGGGCTCATGGGCGTGGATTCCTCGGGTGCGGTGGGACGACGGGAGGCAGGTCGTGCTGAACGTGGTGAGCGTCCTCAGCCTCGCACGGTTCCCGGCGGGTGCGTATGGAGCGGGCGGAGCGTGCGGGGTGTGCTCAGGCGCGCAGCGCCGCGAGCCGGTTCAGCGGGACCTTGCGCACGTGCGGCCGGCCGGCCGGGGCGCGCAGGCCGGTCAGCTGCGGGGCCACCTCCGGCGCGCGGGTCGACGGGGCCGGGGCGTGCAGCTCGTACGCCACGTCGAGGGCCAGGCCGAGGTCGGCCGCACCGAATCCGGTCACCGTGTGCGAAACCTGCTTGATCATGACGTGCTCCCTGGCTCGGTCGGTGGGGGTGGTCAGCTGTCGGAGCCGCCGGCCCGCAGCGTGGCGAGGTCGGACTTGACGGTGTTGATCGGGATGGCGAATCCGAGGCCGACGCTGCCGGCGTCGGAGGAGGACGAGTCGGCCGCGGCGGAGTACATCGCGGAGTTGATGCCGATGATGTCGCCCGCGGCGTCGATGAGCGCGCCGCCGGAGTTGCCGGGGTTGAGGGAGGCGTCCGTCTGGAGCGCCTTGTACGTCGTGGTGGACTCGCCGGTGTCGCCGTTGAACTGCCGGCCGCCGAACTGGAAGGGCCAGTTGCCCTCCCCGCCGCCCTGCTGTTGCTGCTGGCCCTGGCTCTCGTCGGTGGAGACGGTCACGTCGCGGTCCAGGGCGGAGACGATGCCGCTGGTGACGGTGCCGGTCAGGCCCTCGGGGGAGCCGATCGCCACGACCGTGTCACCGACCTTGACCCCGGCGGAGTCGCCGAGGGTCGCCGCCTTCAGACCGGAGGCGTTCGCCAGCTTGAGGAGCGCGAGGTCCTTCTTGCTGTCCGTGCCGACGACCTTGGCGGTGTACGACTTGCCGTCGCTGGTCGTCACCTTGATCGAGTTCGCACCGGAGATGACGTGGTTGTTGGTGACGACCTCGCCGCCGCTGGTGATGATCACGCCGGACCCGGTGGACGTCCCGTTGCTGAGCGTGGCGCTGACCTCGACGACGCTCGGGCTGACCGCTGCCGCGATGGTGGCCACGTCGCCCGTCTTGCTGGAGGGCACCACGCTGGTGGTGGTGGACGTGGCGACCACCTCGTCCTTGCCGGTCAGCTCCTGGATGCCGTAGGCGGTGCCGCCTCCGATGGCGGCCGCGACGATCGCCACGGCGGCGAGCAGCGCGAGCGGACCGCGGGTGCGCTTCTTCCTGGCGTGGGGGGCGGGCTCGGCGGCCGGGGGAGCGAGCAGAGCGGTTCCGCCGCCGTGACCGCCGTGACCGCCGTGACCGCCGAATCCGTCGCCGCCCGGGGCCGCAGGGGCCGCCGGGGCCTGCCATCCGGTTGCGGGGTCGACCGCCGGCTGCTGCGCGGTCTGCTGCTGCGGGATCGGCTGCCGCGCGGTCTGCTGCGCCTCGTGGGCGGCAGCGGGCCGGTGGGCGGGCGGGGGCGGCCACTCCGGGTTCACGGGGGAGCCGGCCACCGGGGAGCCGGCCGCCGGCGACGGGGCCGCCGGGGAGGGTGCGTGCTGCCGGGCGCCCTCGTACGGGGCCTGGTACGGGTTCTCGTACTCGCCGCTGCGGCGGATGCTCTCGGTCATGGAAGGAAGCTTGTCGCTCGACCATGAGAGCTCCCTGAGTGCTCCCTGAGAAGCCCGGCAGAACCTCGTGTGCCCGATATAAAGCCGGACGCGGCGGCGGCGCGAGGTCTCTCAGACAGGTCTCATGAAGGCCGCCCGGGCACGGCCCGGGCGCTGTTCAAGCAGGCTGCTCGCAGCCGCAGGAACGCCGCGCCACCAGGCGCGAGGGGAACACCTTCAGGCGCTCGCGCCGGGATCCCGCGACGCGCAGACCGTCGTCCAGGACGAGGTCGACGGCGGCTCGGGCCATCGCCGAGCGGTCCGATGCGATCGTTGTCATGGGCGGGTCGGCGAGGGCCGCTTCCTTGATGTCGTCGAAGCCGATGACCGCCAGCTCGCCGGGGACGTCGATGCGCAGCTCGCGCGCCGCGCGCAGCAGGCCGATCGCCTGGTCGTCGGTGGAGCAGAAGACGGCCGGCGGCCGGTCCGGGCCCGCCAGCAGTTCGAGGGAGACGCGGTAGGCGTCGTAGCGGTTGTACGGGGCCTCGAAGAGCCGGCCCTCCGTGCTGATCCCGGCCTCGTCCATCGCGCGCCGCCAGCCCTCGACGTGGTCGGAGACCGGGTCGCCGACGGAGGGGGTCTCCGCGGTGCCGCCGACGCAGGCGACGTAGGGGTGACCGTGCTCCAGGAGGTGGCGAACGGCGAGCTGGGCGCCGCCGAGGTCGTCGGTGACGACGGCGACGTCGTCGATGGCCTCGGGACGTTCGTGCAGCAGCACCACGCGTGCGTCCCAGGCGTCGATCTCGGCGGCCGCCTGGTCGTTCAGCGCGTGGCTGACGAGGATGAGGCCGGAGACCCGCATCCCGAGGAACGCCCGCAGATAGTGGACCTCGCGCTCGGCGACGTAGTCGGTGTTGCCGACCAGCACCATTTTCCCGCGCTCGGAGGCGGCCTGCTCGACCGCGTGCGCCATCTCGCCGAAGAAGGGCTGACGGGCGTCCGGGATGATCAGGCCTATGAGGTCGGTGCGTCGGGACGCCATCGCCTGGGCGACCCGGTCGGGCCGGTACCCCAGCTCCTTGATGGCGGCGAGGACACGCTCGCGCGTGGCCGGGGCGACCGGCCGGGGTCCGTTGTTGATGACGTAACTGACGACGGCGGTCGAAGTCCCCGCCAGCCGCGCCACATCATCCCGAGTCACCTTTGCCACGCGCGGAGTCTACGCGGATGGACCGGCTCTGGGCAGGGCGTGAAGAACCTTCTGCTTGCGGAAGCAACGCCCTGTCCGAGCAGGTGCGGGGCCTACCGGCGGGTACTACGCCTCCGCCGAGACCTCGGTGGCGTCCAGGGCGGACACGTTGTCCGCCTCGTCCGTCTTTGCCCGCTCCGGCCGGTCCGTCTTCGCCTTGGTCTCGTCCGTGGAGCGTTCCCCCTTCTCGGGGGTAACGAATCGATAACCGACGTTCCGGACGGTCCCGATCAGCGACTCGTGCTCCGGGCCGAGCTTGGCCCGCAGCCGCCGTACGTGGACGTCGACCGTGCGGGTGCCGCCGAAGTAGTCGTAGCCCCAGACCTCCTGGAGCAGCTGTGCGCGCGTGAACACCCGGCCCGGGTGCTGGGCGAGGTACTTCAGGAGCTCGAACTCCTTGAAGGTGAGGTCCAGGACCCGCCCCTTCAGCTTCGCGCTGTAGGTCGCCTCGTCGACCGACAGGTCGCCGTTGCGGATCTCCATCGGGGAGTCGTCGTTGACGATCTGCTGGCGGCCCATGGCGAGCCGCAGCCGGGCCTCGACCTCGGCCGGTCCGGCGGTGTCCAGGAGCACGTCGTCGATGCCCCAGTCGGCGGTGACGGCGGCGAGGCCGCCCTCGGTCACGACGAGGACGAGCGGACAGCCCGGCCCGGTGGAGCGCAGCAGCTGACACAGGCTGCGCACCTGGGGCAGGTCGCGACGCCCGTCCACGAGGATGACGTCGGCGCCAGGGGTGTCGACGAGAGCGGGGCCTTCTGCCGGGGCCACGCGCACGTTGTGCAGCAGCAGGCCGAGGGCCGGCAGCACTTCCGTCGAGGGCTGGAGAGCGTTGGTCAGGAGCAGCAGAGAACTCATATGTCTGGTTCCTCCTCGGTCCCTGCGTGGGGCCCCTCCCACGCTTCGGGGCGGTGGGGGAGTTCTTGCGGCACTGCGGCTGTCACGGCACTGCTCTGCGTTCCCGGGGCCCGTACACCCGCGTTCACCTGGCGTTTCCCGCTCGGTGCCCGCTCGTATACAACGCGTCCGAAAGCACGAAAGGACCCGGGGGCTGCGCTGCCCGAGTCCTCTGTCCAGCAGAATAGCCCACATGAGCAGCGGTCCGGCAGGTCATGTGGTGCGTTCCACCGTTCGTCCGAATTGCGAGACGGGCACCTCCGCACCATTGCGGACGTTTCTGCCCACCGCCGACGGGGTTTCCATCGATTTCGTATACAACCCGGGTGCGGTCGTATACGACGCCGGCGGGTCATCCGCCCGACACCCGGTGTTCGTCGTCGCCCACGGGTTCACCGGCGACGTGGACCGGCCGCACGTACGGCGGGTGGCGTCCGTCCTCGCCCGGTACGGCGCCGTCGTCACCTTCTCCTTCCGTGGGCACGGCCGCTCGGGCGGGCACTCGACGGTGGGCGACCGCGAGGTCCTCGACCTGGCCGCCGCCGTCGACCGGGCCCGTTCGCTCGGGCACGCGCGCGTGGTGACCGTCGGCTTCTCCATGGGCGGCTCGGTGGTCCTGCGCCACGCGGCACTGCACCCCGGGACGGTCGACGCCGTGGTCTCGGTGAGCGCCCCCGCCCGCTGGTACTACCGCGGGACGGCCCCCATGCGCCGGCTGCACTGGATGGTCACCCGCCCCGAGGGCCGCCTCGTCGGCCGCTACGGCTTCCGCACCCGCATCCACCGACGCGACTGGGACCCGGTGCCCCTGTCCCCGGTGCAGGCGGTCCCGAGGATCGCCCCGACACCGCTGCTGATCGTGCACGGCGACCGGGACGGCTACTTCCCGCTCGACCACCCCCGAATGCTGGCGGAGGCCGCCGCCGGACACGGCGAACTCTGGGTGGAGCACGGCATGGGCCACGCCGAGCACGCGGCCGGCGACGGCCTGCTGGCCCGTATCGGGGACTGGGCGGTCGCCCGGGCGGGCTAGCCTGACCGTGTACACAGCCGATCGATTGAGGAACCCATGCCCCAGGTCACGGTGCGCTACTGGGCCGCCGCGAAGGCCGCGGCCGGCATCGCCGAGGAGTCGCAGGAAGCGGCGACGCTCGCCGAGGCGCTCGACGCCGTACGCGAGCGACACCCCGGCGAACTCGTGCGTGTCCTGCGGCGATGCTCGTTCCTCGTCGACGGTGACCCCGTGGGCACCCGCGAACATGAGACGGTACGGCTGGCCGACGGCGGCACGGTCGAGGTGCTCCCGCCGTTCGCAGGAGGGTGAGATGACCGACCAGCCGTACGACCATCAGGGTTACCCGGACCACCAGGCCTACCAGGGCCAAGAGGGCTACCGGGGCGAAGAGGGTTATCAGAGCCACGAAGCCCAGCAGGGGTACCAGGGCCGGCCGGACCACGACCCGTACGCGCAGCAGGCGCAGCAGTTCCAGCAGGCGCAGCAGCAGGCGTGGCCCGGGCAGCAGCAGGGGTACGACGACCCTCAGGCGCACCTCCAGTACACGCAGCAGTGGCAGGGGCAGACCTGGGAGACGAGCGTCCAGCCGCCGGTCGCCGCCGCGGACCCGGCCGCCGACCCGGCCCGAACCGCATACCTGCCGCCGCAGACGGGCGGGGTTCCCGCGTACGGGAACCCGCAGGCCGCCTACGGAGACCCGGCGGACGGGACGGACGGCCGACACGCTGCCGCCGCCCGGCCCACGCCTCACGCGTCCCCCGCATCCCCGGCGTCGCATACGTCCCCCGCGTCTCACGCCTCTCCCGTGTCCGCCGGGCCGGCGCCCGCCGTCGCGGCCTCCCAGCCCGCGGGCGGCACCGGCTCGGGGTACGGGCCCGCCACGATGGCCGGCAACGCCCGGGTCACCGACGCCCAGCGGGCCCGGCTGGAGGGCCGCTCGCCCATCATCGAGCCGGGCATGCAGCCCGCCGCGCTCACCGCGCTGCTCGGTCTGCTGCTCTCCGGCACGGCGGCGATCGGTTCGTACGCCCTGCTCGTCCCGCTCGTCGTCCTCCAGGCGGTGACGGCCGCGGGCTGGTTCCGGCTGAACGGCATGTGGCCCGCCCGGCAGGGCATCGCCCTCGCCTTCCTGGGCGCGCTGGTCTCGGACGCGGTGCTCCTCGCCGCCGGCCGGGAGAACGCGCCCGCCGCCATCCTCGGCACTCTCGGCGTGTGGGTCCTGCTCTGCCTCATCCTCCAGCTGCGCTCGCACGCCGACCCCGACGAGCGCATGTACGGCCTGATGGCGACCGTCACCTCCAGCGCGCTGGCCGTCCTCGCCACCGGCCACCTCGGCGCCGATCCGGACGCGGTGTCGGTCGGCGCGGCCGCGGTGGCGGTGGCCGTCCTCGCCCGGGCGCTGCCGCTGCCCACCCCGGCCTCCGTCGTGGTGTCCCTGCTCGCCGCGGCGGGCGCGGGCATCGCGGTCGGCGGGATGACCGGTCTGGGCGCCGGGGGCGCGCTGCTCGGCGCCGGCGCGGCGGTCTGCGCGCTCATCGGCCACCGGGTCGCGAGCTACGACTACCCCTCCCGTTTCGTGCACTTCACGGCGGGCGTGGCCCTGCCGCTGGCCGCGGCGGCACCCGCGGTGTACGTGCTCGGGCGGGCGCTGGCGTAAGACGCCGGCGTAAGGAGGTAAGAGCGGTAAGGGTCTGTCACAGGTGATCGACAATCCGGCGGCGGGCCTTTCCCCAAGGGTTACCTTGAACCGTTGTCAGTGAACTGTTCAGGTCGTCCGGTGGGGGAATATCCGTCATGCGTGCACTCCGCATACTTCTGGTCGTCGTCGTGGTCCTGGGCGGCCTGTTCGTGCTGGCGGACCGTCTCGCCGTGAACTTCGCGGAGGGCGAGGTGGCCGACAAGCTCAAGGCCAACGAGGGCCTCGCCGCCACCCCGGACGTGTCCATCAAGGGCTTCCCGTTCCTCACCCAGGTCGTCGGCGGCTCGCTGGACGACGTCGAGGTGGGCATCAAGGACTACCAGGCGGCGACCGGCACCAGCGGTCGGACGATCCGGATCGGCGACCTCCAGGCGAACATGAAGGGCGTCGAGTTCTCCGGCGACTACAGCTCCGCGACCGCCGCCAGTGCCACCGGCAGCGCCTCCATCACCTACGCCGAGCTGCTGAAGACGGCCAAGGCCGAGCCGACCGAGGTGGTGCGGGGCGTCACCGCGAACGTCGTGGGCCTCTCGGACGGCGGCAACGGGAAGATCAAGGTCGCCGTCGAGGCCACCGTGCTCGGCACCAAGCTGCCGCAGCCCGTGTACGTCCTGAGCACGGTCACCGTCCAGGGCGACACCGTCCGCGTGCACGCCGACTCGCTGCCGAGCTTCGGCGGGGTCCGGGCCGCCGAGAACGAGGTGCGCTCGATCACGGACTTCCAGCAGAAGATCGACGACCTGCCCGGCGGCATCAAGCTGGACAAGGTCCAGGCGGGCAAGGACGGCGTCGAGATCTCCGTGAAGGGTTCGAACGTCAGGCTGGCCGGGTAGGGCTGGACGCTGACGGACGAACCACGGATCGCCGGACCCGATAGCCGCACCGATCGCCAGACCACCGATCGCCAGACCGCCGGTCGACGAGCCGCCGGTGGACGAGAGGCTGGTGGACGGGGCGCCGGTGGACGGGGCGCCGGTCGACGGGGCGTCGACGGACGGACCGCCGGTGGACGAACCGCCGATGGACGCCGGCTGTCCGACAGGCGAGACGCGATCGCCGCGCGGCCGATGTGACGACGAATACAAGCGCCCGGAACCCGTGTCCCCACGGTCCGGGCGCTTCTGCGTTCCCAGCATGCGGACGATCGCGTCTCATTATTCGGAGCCTTGATGACATGGCCGCCTGTCCGTCCCTACGATCGACAGCATGATGCAGCGACAGGCGGATCTCACGAAGCGGCGGGCAGTAGACCTGTGCCGCGTCGCCGCCATGCTCTGTCGCCCCTTCTGAGCGGAAGCGCCGCCGGCCTTCCGCGTCTCCCCCGCCCTCTTCCGAGGGCATCCGTGCGCCGGCCGCCGGCGAGTCCCGGTCGCGCACCCCTCTTTTCTTGCACACCCCCGCCGTAACTGCCCCGGAGGAGAACGAGCATGAGCCGCAGCGACGTACTGGTCGACGCCGACTGGGTCGAGGCCAACCTCGACAACGCCGACATCGCCATCGTCGAGGTCGACGAGGACACGTCCGCGTACGAGAAGAACCACATCAGGAACGCGATCCGGATCGACTGGACCCAGGACCTGCAGGACCCGGTCCGCCGTGACTTCGTCGACCAGGAGGGCTTCGAGAAGCTCCTGTCCGCGAAGGGCATCGCCAACGACACGCTGGTGATCCTCTACGGCGGCAACAACAACTGGTTCGCCTCGTACGCCTACTGGTACTTCAAGCTGTACGGCCACGAGAACGTCAAGCTCCTCGACGGCGGCCGCAAGAAGTGGGAGCTGGACGCCCGCGAGCTGGTCGAAGAGGTGCCCGAGCGCGCGACGACCGACTACAAGGCCAAGCCGCAGAACACGGCCATCCGCGCCTACCGCGACGACGTCGTGGCGGCCATCGGCGTCCAGAACCTGGTCGACGTCCGCTCGCCCGACGAGTTCAGCGGCAAGCTGCTCGCCCCCGCCCACCTGCCGCAGGAGCAGTCGCAGCGTCCGGGCCACGTCCCGTCCGCCCGCAACATCCCGTGGTCGAAGAACGCCAACGACGACGGCACGTTCAAGTCGGACGACGAGCTCAAGGAGCTCTACGCCGACGAGCAGGTCGACCTGGCCAAGGACACCATCGCGTACTGCCGCATCGGCGAGCGCTCGGCCCTGACCTGGTTCGTGCTGCACGAGCTGCTGGGCGTGGAGAACGTCAAGAACTACGACGGCTCCTGGACCGAGTACGGCTCCCTGGTCGGCGTCCCGATCGAGCTCGGCGCCAACAAGTAATCCCACCCGACCGACCTTCTGGTCAGACCCCTCTGGAGAAACACATGTGTGGAGCGAAGGCCGGCGGCCCGGACGCCTCGACGATCAAGCCCGGTGAGACCACGATCCAGGGTCAGGTGACCCGGGACGGCGAGCCGGTGACGGGCTACGTCCGTCTGCTGGACTCGACCGGCGAGTTCACCGCGGAGGTCCCGACCTCCGCCACCGGACAGTTCCGCTTCTACGCGGCCGAAGGCACCTGGACCGTCCGCGCCCTCGTGCCCGGCGGCACCGCCGACCGCACCGTGGTCGCCCAGCAGGGCGGTCTCGCCGAGGTCGCGATCGCGGTCTGAGCACGACGCTGGGGCCGTGTCCCACGGGTTGGACTCCCGGGACACGGCCCTTCGCCGTGTCCCGGCCTACCCTGGACGTATGCTCGCCCGCCGACGGCACGTCTATTTCGCGATGATGGGCACCTGCATCACGCTGTTCGTCCTGGCGTGGGCGGTCGTGCGCATCTGGTCGACGCCCGCGGCCGTCGCGATGTGCCTGGTGGCGATGGTCATCCCGCCGGTCGCGGCGATGGTCGCCAACCGCCGCGGCCCCGAGGACCGCTGGTGGGACGACCCCTCGGGCGACCCCAAGTCCGACGAGTGGTGGGACGAACTCGACGGCAAGAGACGCCGCCCGTAGAACGCCCCGGACACCCTGCCCCCGGGGCGCTGGTACGACGACCCCGTACGGGTCTCTCCCAGAGCACGCCTCAGTACACGAGCGCCTGCGCGTCCTCGCCCAGCGCCTCCTGGACGAACACCTGCGCCCCCGCGATCCGGACGCCGTCGATGACGTCCTTCTCCGTGATGTCCCGGCGGGCTGCGCACTGGGTGCACAGGGTGAGACGGCCGCCGGCCAGGACGGATTCGAGGAGACCGGGCAGCGGCGCCGCGTGCGGGAGCTCGAACTCCGCGGCCCGGCCCGGCAGCGCGAACCAGGCGGACTCCCCGGTCAGCCACAGGGAGACCTCGACGCCGCTGGCCACGGCGACCGCGGCGACCGTGAACGCCTGAGAGCACCGCTCGGGCGCGTCGGCCCCTGCCGTCACCTTGATCACGAGCTTCTTCGCCATACCCGAATCGTAATCAGGTTCCTTACAACCGCCGATGTTGACCATGGGTCTCCTGTGAAGCGTGTCACCGAAAGCGCTTCACACATGAGGGGGATGTCGTGGAAGATCCGGAAAGGGCGGACGGGGCTGATCCGTCCGGCCCACGCCCCGGCACCCGGCCCCGGGGCCGTACGACGCTGATGCTCGCCGGAGCCGCCCTGCTGGGGGTGGTCGCCGGAGCATGCGTCGGGTACGTGATCCAGGCCGGCCGTGCGCCCACCGCGCTGCCGCCGCTCTCCCAGCCCGTCGTGGGACAGGCCGGGGGCGGGGCCGAACCGCTGTCGGCGGCGCAGGACCGTCGGGTCAAGACCGACGGCGACCTGCGCAAGCTGCTGATCACGCGGCCCAGGGGGGCGAAGGACAGAGGGACCGCGACGGGGAGGGACGGCTGGGCGGACCTGGTCACCTACGCGAGGGGCTACAAGAAGCCGTCCGTCGTGTTCGACGACCTCCTCGACGACGAGTTCCGCCGTGCGGCCGCGGTCTCGTGGCGGGTGGGCGAGACGTACAGCGTCGAGATCGACCTCGTGCAGTTCCGCCAGACGGACGCGCTGGAGGCGTCCGACTGGGCCGAGAACGGCCGCTACTGGGCCGAGAAGGCGCACGACACCCGTGACTGGCCCGTCCCCGGCACCGGGGACGGCAACGGCGTGGCCTATGTGCACGACACACCCGAACGCAAGCCCGGCTACCTCCCGCTGTACTCGGCCGAGGCGTACGCCTGGCGGGGAGACGTCTGCATGGAGATCCGCGTCTACGACAGCAAGCCGATATCCAAGGGAACGATCATGGACCTGGCCGAGCGGCAGGTGGGGAAGCTGTGAGCGGGACCACCGCGGCCGAGAGCGGCGGGACCACCGCGGCCGAGAGCGGCGGGACCGCCGCGGCCCAAGCGGAAGCCGAAGCCGTTTCCGTGACCGACGAGCCCGCCGCGGGGAAGCCCAGCGCCGGCCGCGCCCGCCGGGTCGCCGCCGTGACCGGGGCCGTGCTGCTGGCCTGCGCGGTCGTCGGCGGTGTCGGCTGCACCGTCGTGAAGGTCCAGGACGCCGACCGCGACGCCGGCAGCCCCGCCTGGAAGTTCCCCGCCCTGCCCGCCGAGGGAGACGGCGGGAAGAAGGGCGGCGCGACCGGGTCGGGACTGAGAGCCCTGATGCTGCCGTTCGACGACGGCTTCCAACCCGGCCCCGACCCGGACGAGTTCGGACAGGACATCGAGTTCAGCGGCGCGCAGGCCACGGCCCTGCGCAAGGAGTCGTTCAGGGAGCTGCCCAGCGCCTCACGGCGAAAGCTGGAGAAGATGGTCGACAAGGAGCGCATCAAGGGCATGGCGAGGCGCAGTTACGTCGCCCCCGGGCCGGACTACAACTCCCAGGCGGTCACCTTCGAGGTCACCCTGTCGAGGCAGGAGAACCCGACCGCCGTGCGCCGCTCGGCGGCGGCCTTCAACGGTTTCGTCGCGGCCATGGACCTCTTCCGCAAGGGTCCGAAGATCGACGGCCACCCTGACGCCCGATGCTTCCTGAGCCCCAAGGGCAAGACCACGGACCTGGGCGTGGCGCTGTGCACCGCCGCCGTGGGAGACGTGCTGGTCAGCGTCACATCGGCCGCACCCGAACCGATCGACGGCACGTTCGTCGCCAAGTTCTTCGCCGAGCAACTCGACCGTATCGACGACCCGGGACAGGCCGTATGACCACCGAGCACCCCCGCCTGCAGCCGCCACCGGCCCCGGAGCCGCCGGAGCCGACCCCCGAGCCGCAGCCGCAGCCGCAGCCGGAACCGGCCCCCGCCCCGGCCCCGGAACCGACCCCGGCCCCGGAGCCGACCCCGGCCCCGGAGCCGCTTACGGAACCGACGCCTGCGCCGGAGCCGCTGCCGGAGTCACCGCCGGAGCCGACAGACGCCTCCGGGGCGTCCCCCGAAACCCTTTCCGACGCTCCCGACCCCCTCCCGGACGCGGCTCCCGGCCCCCTCCCCGGCCCCCTCCCCGGCCCGCAGGACCCGCCCGCCCCGAAGGACCGCCGTGTCCTGCGGGCCGCCCTGCGCTGGACCGCCGTCGTCACGGTCTTCGCCGCGCTCGGGGCGGGGACGGCGTACGGGATCGCGCGCATGGAGCGCACGGAACTGCCCGGGCTGGCCACCACGTCGGACGGCCGCTGGGCCTACCCGGACATCGCCAGGCCGCCGCTGCCCTCCGGCAGCCCGAGCCCGTTCGACATCCGGAACGAGGGCTCCGCCCACTACGCGGACCTGCGGGCGCTGCTTCTTCCCGCGCCCGAGGGCTCGACGGAGGACAAGGCGCTGCGCGGCGCCGACGGCTGGCTGGCAACCAAGGACTTCCTGCCGGTGTTCGAGGCGAAGGAGGACCGCACCGCCGTCGGACAGCTGCTCACCGACAACGGCCTGCGGCACATCGCGGCCCGCGGCTGGACCACCCCGGACGGCACCCGCACCGGTGTCTACCTGCTGCAGTTCGACACGGGAGTGGTCGCCGACGGCCTGTACACCGCTCTCACCACGTTCACCGGCCCGGTGCACGCGGCCCGCGGCGCGGCCGAGACGGAGTTCGACGACGGGTACCCCATCGCCGCCGACGTCCCCAACGTCGAACGTCATGTCTACGACGAGGCGAAGCCGTACGGCGCGGAGCAGCTGCGGCAGGCCTACCTGCGCGCCGGCGACGTCCTCGCGCTGGTGCTGCAGTCCCGCAAGGGCGCCGCGGCGGCCGTTCCGTTCCAGCAGACCGTGGCCCTGCAGAGTCAGCTGCTGAGCTGACGCCCGTGGAGGGCGTACCTCACAAGGAGGGCGGGGTCCCGGCCGCGTAAGCTGGGGCCCGGCCCTGTCGTACGTGTCGCGAGTCGTCCGTACCCGAAGCACGCTCATCCGAGGAGCACCCGTGGAGATCTTCTTCGAAGCCCTGCTGGTCCTGGTCTGCGTCGGCGTTCTCGCCTTCGCCGGTCTGACCGTGAAGAAGCTGTACCAGGGCCAGCGCTGAGACCGACCACCTCCAGGAACTGCCACTCATGATCGAGATTCCGTCCGACCTCCACAAGGACCTCGTCCCCCTCGCCTTCCTGCTCGGCAGCTGGGCGGGAGCGGGAGTGCACGACTTCCCGGGGTCGCAGAAGTGCAACTTCGGGCAGGAGGTCACCTTCGCCCACGACGGCCGTGACTTCCTGGAGTACCACTCCCACACGTGGGTGCTGGACAACGACGGCAACAAGGTCCGTCCCCTGGAGTCCGAGTCCGGTTTCTGGCGCATCGACGCCGACCGCAAGGTCGAGGTGACGATGGTCCGCGACGACGGCGTGGTCGAGATCTGGTACGGCGAGCTCGCCGACAAGAAGCCGCAGATCGACCTCGTCACCGACGCCGTGGCCCGCACGGCCGCCTCCGGCCCCTACACCGGCGGCAAGCGCCTGTACGGGTACGTCAAGAGCGACCTCATGTGGGTCGGCGAGAAACAGACCCCCGAGGTCGAGCTGCGCCCCTACATGTCGGCCCACCTGAAGAAGGTCGTCACCCCGGAGGACGTCGAACGCTGGGCCAAGGCCCTCCCCGACGACATGCCGGACGACGGGATCGCCTTCTTCAAGTAGCCCCGGACGGGCCTAGACTCTTCTGTGTGGTGAGCACTGAAAGCACTGACTGGAAGAGCGACCTGCGGCAGCGCGGATACCGCCTGACGCCGCAGCGCCAGCTTGTCCTGGAGGCCGTGGACACGCTGGAGCACGCGACCCCCGACGCGATCCTCGTGGAAGTGAGGAAGACGGCGTCGGGGGTCAACATTTCCACGGTGTACCGGACCCTGGAGCTCCTGGAGGAGCTGGGGCTGGTCAGCCACGCGCACCTGGGACACGGGGCGCCGACGTACCACCTCGCCGAGCGGCACCACCACATCCACCTGGTGTGCCGGGACTGCGACGACATCATCGAGGCCGACGTGCAGGTGGCCGCCGAGTTCACGGCCAAGCTGCGGCAGAGCTTCGGCTTCGAGACCGACATGAAGCACTTCGCGATCTTCGGCCGCTGCCATGACTGCACGCTCAAGGGTTCGACCGTCAAGGGTTCCCCTACCGGGTCGTAGGCTTGGCGGTATGAAGAGCCCTCTGCTGTCCCTGCCCGGCGCCGTCCCCGCCGAGGGCGTGGACGAAGACGTCGCCGGTCACTACGGCGACCTGTTCCGCGAGCAGCGCGCCCTCGCCGACGGCGCCGGTTTCGTCGACCTCTCGCACCGCGGAGTCGTCGCCGTCACCGGCGAGGACCGGTTGAGCTGGCTGCACCTCCTGCTCACCCAGCACCTCACCGACCTTCCCGTCGGCCAGGCCGCCGAGGCGCTGATCCTCTCCGCGCACGGTCACATCGAGCACGCGCTGTACCTGGTCGACGACGGCACGACGGTCTGGGCGCACGTCGAGCCCGGCACCCAGGACGCGCTGATCGCGTACCTGGAGTCGATGAAGTTCTTCTACCGGGTCGAGGTCGCCGACCGGACCGCGGACACCGCCGTCGTCCATCTGCCCGCGGGGTCGATCGCGCCCGTCCCGCCGGGCGTCGTGGTCCGCGAGACCGCACACGGCCGCGACCTCTTCCTGCCCCGCGTCGACCTGGAGTCTTACGCCGGACAGGCCGGTCCGCCCGCCGGGATCCTGGCGCACGAGGCGCTCCGCGTCGAGCAGCACCGTCCGCGCCTCGGATTCGAGACCGATCACCGCACCATTCCGCACGAGCTCGGCTGGATCGGCACCGCCGTGCATCTGCAGAAGGGCTGCTACCGGGGCCAGGAGACGGTCGCCCGGGTCCAGAACCTCGGCAAGCCGCCCCGTCGCCTGGTCTTCCTCCACCTCGACGGCAGCGAGGTCCACCTGCCCGCCGCGGGCACCGAGCTCCGCGTCGCCGACGAGGCGCCCGACGGCCGGAAGATCGGCTTCATCACCACGTCCGCGCGCCACCACGAACTCGGCCCGGTCGCCCTGGCGTTGGTGAAGCGCAACGTCCCGGTGGACGCCCCGCTGCTGGCGGGCGCCACGGCGGCGGCGCAGGAGCTCGTCGTCGAGCCGTAGAGGTGGACCGGCCCGGACCGGTCCCGGACGGACCGGCGGGCCGCCTCGGACAGGCCGCCTCGGACAGGCCGCCCCGGGCGAGCCGCCCTGGGCGTGCCGCCGACGAGCCCGGGACCGGTCCTGGACCGTCCTAGACCTCGATCAGGACCGTGAACGGGCCGTCGTTCGTCAGCGACACCCGCATCCGCGCGCCGAAGCGGCCCGTCGCCACGGTGGCCCCGAGGGCGCGCAGCTGCGCCACGACCTCGTCGACGAGCGGTTCGGCGACGGGGCCCGGGGCGGCCGCGTTCCAGGTGGGCCGGCGGCCCTTGCGCGCGTCGCCGTACAGCGTGAACTGGCTGATCACCAGCAGCGGGGCGGCGATGTCACTGCAGGACTTCTCGTCGTGCAGCATGCGTACCGACCAGAGCTTGCGCGCGAGCTGGGCCGCCTTCTGCGCGGTGTCGTCATGGGTGACGCCGACCAGGACGCACAGCCCCTCGCCGCTGATCTCGCCGACCGTCTCGCCGTCCACGACGACGCTCGCGCCGTCCACCCTCTGCACCACCGCTCGCATGCGGACCATGATGCCGGGTCGCGGGCGCGGACCGGCGACTGGCCCATTTTTGATCCTTAAGCCCCTGTCTGGGGCCGTTCGGGGGGACTCGGTCACAAAGCAGCCACTTGGGGTGGCACGATGCTTTCCACACGCCGGTCGAGGGGACGGTTGAGGCACATGAGCACACCGAGTACCGAGCGGTCGGCAACACGCCGCCCGCCCGCACAGCGCAGCGACAGCCCCATGCTGCCCGTCGAACCGCCCGCACAGGATCTGGCCGGGCTGAGCCTGCCCGAGCTGCGCACCCTGCGCCGGGACGCCCAGCGCGACGAGGCCGACCTCAGCTACGTACGACGGCTGTTGCAGGGCCGGATCGACATCCTGCGCGCCGAGCTGGCCCGGCGCTCGCCCACGGGCGCGGCCTCCGTGGTGGACCGGCTGCCGGAGATCCTCACGGACGGCCCGGCCCGGCACCGTTCCTCCGCGCGTCACGTCACCCTGGGCACGCCGCACAGCGAGGAGGGCCGGCGGCTCGCCGCCGACATGCTGGCCGACGTCGAGCTCTCCGACCTCGACGCCCGTACGGACCTCGAGCTGCACGAGGCGATGGCCCGGCTGGTGCGCTACGAGCAGCAGGTCTCCGGCCGCCGTCAGCACCTCCAGCGGACGGCCGACCAGTCCGGCGCGGAGATCACCAGGCGGTACCGGGAGGGGGAGGCGCAGGTGGAGGACCTGCTGGTGTGAGCCCGGAGGGAGCGCCGCACCCGGTGCCGGAGGCCCGGGGAGCGCCGGCCCGGGGCCGGCGGTCGTGGGCGGACGGGTGGTCGCGGGCGGCGGAGACAAATGCGCGCGGCGTCCGACCGCGCCTGCTTACGGTGACGCCATGACCAGCCGAGCCAGCCGAGCCAGCCTCACCGTCGACACCCGTCTGATCACCGACTCCGAACTCCCCGACTGGATAAGGGCCCTGAACACGGGCTTCCTGCGCCCGCCGGGCGTCACCGAACAGTTGCTGGCGGAACGCCGCGCGGCCATCTCGGACTCCCGCACGTCGGGCGCCTTCGACGCCGGCCGCTGCGTCGCCACGTTCCGCTCCTTCCCGCAGGAGCTCACCGCCGTCGGCGGCGCCGCCGTCCCGGCCGACGCGATCTCCAACGTCACCGTCTCGCCCACGCACCGCCGCCGCGGCCTGCTCACCCGGCTGATGACCGACGACCTCTCGGCCGCGAAGGAGCGCGGGGACGTCGTGGCCACGCTCATCGCGGCCGAGTACCGCATCTACGGCCGCTACGGCTTCGGCCCGGCCACCACGACGACCGAGTGGTCGATCGACGTGCCGCGCGCCGGTCTGGACCCGCGCCGTTCGGGGCAGCCGGAGGAGGGCCGGATCGACCTCGTGGACGGCGACGAGGTCCGCAAGACGGGCCCCGGGCTGCACGAGCGGCTGCGACGCGCCCAGCCCGGCGCCGTCAGCAGGAGCGACAAGTGGTGGGACGTCCAGACCGGGCTGGCGAACCCGACCGGTGATCCCTGGACCGAGCCCTTCTACGCGATGTACCGCTCCCCGGACGGCGAGGTGGAGGGGCTGGTCGCCTACCGGGCCGACGAGAAGTGGAGCGACGCCAAGCAGCCGCTGAACACGGCGTCGGTGAGGTGGCTGATCGCGGTGACCCCGGCGGCGGAGCGCGCCCTGTGGCACTACCTCTGCTCCATCGACTGGATCACCCGGGTGAAGTCGGGCTGGCGCTCCCCGGGCGACCTGCTGCCGCTCTACCTGCCGGACCCGCGCGCGGCGGTCGTCACCACGCAGGCGGACTGGCTGTGGGTGCGGATCCTGGACGTCGTACGGGCCCTGGAGGCGCGTACCTACGACGCTGCGGGAGCGATGGTGCTGGAGGTCGTCGACGGGGCCGGCCTGGCCGGCGGCCGCTTCCTGCTGGACGCGACCCCCGACGGCGTCTCCTGCGCGCCGACGACCCGGAGCGCCGACCTCGCTCTCGACATCGGCGAGCTGGCGACGCTGTGGCTGGGCGACGAGTCCGCGGTGCGGCTGGCGGCCCTCGGCCGGCTCCGGGAAGAACGAGCGGGCGCCGCCCGGGGGGCCGACGCCCTGCTGCGTACGTCCGGGCGGCCTTGGTGCCCGGACATGTTCTGACGGCTCCTCTCGTGCGCGGTCGGTGCGGTGTGGCAGCGGATCCATGGACCTGAACCCCTGGATCCGCTCATCCGTAGCTGTTCAGTTGTGGCTGTGCGTCGTTCTGAAGTTGTGGCTGAGCGGGTGCTGTTCAGTTGTGGCTGTACGTCGGTGTCGGCCGTGCGGGCTCCCGGCTCCCCTCCGGAAGGGGGCCCACCGGCCAACCGTCTAGAAGCTTGACCATGTCGTTGAAGTTGGCTGCCAACTTCACTGTACTTATGTCCGCTTGGAAGCGTCCTATAACCATCTCTCTTTGAACTGCCAGAAGATGGCGAGAAGTTGTAGTGTGCGGACGTGGAGCCGGAACATGCCTCCGTCAAGGGGCGGAGGGAGGCGGAGCGGCCGCAGCCGTCACACCGTGAGGTGGCCGACGAGTTGCGCACCCGGATCAGAACCGGAGTGCTGCGGCCGGGTCAGCGCATGCCCACGCAGGCCAAGCTGGCGAAGGAGTTCGGCGTCGAGCGGGGCACCGTGCGGCAGGCGCTGCGCATTCTGCAGTCGGAACGGCTTCTCAGCAACGTCTCCAAAGGGAGCCCGGCGACGGTCGCGGCGCGGTCCGAGGCGGCCGGCCTCCCGATCGGGCCCGGCGCGGCGCCGCAGCCCTCGATGGTGGGGCTGCCGCCCCGCGTCACCGCGGCCTTCGCGGCAGAGCACGTCGAGGTCGACGCCCTCTGCCTGACCGCGGTGTCGCTGACGGCCGCGATCGGCGAACCGCTGCGGCAGATCCATGCGGGGCAGCTGAAACCGGCCAAGATCGACGTCCGGGTGCTGCTGCCGTCCCGGGACATCGATCTCGCCTTCCCCACGCCGGTGGACGGCTCGCCCAGCGGACGGCTGCAGCGCCACTGGCTCGCCCACCGCAACGCCCAGGGCCAGGTGCTGCGGCACAACCTGCTGACCCTGCGTTCCACGCACGGCATCGACGTGCACGTCACCTTCCGCGCGCTGCCCTTCACCCCGCCCGTCAAGCTGTATCTGCTCAACGGGACGGAGGCGTTGTTCGCTTACTACACGGTCACCCGGGGCGAGCAGACGATCGACCAGGAGCACCTGGAGCTGTACGACGCCGAGGGCACACGGTCGCTGCTGTTCGCCTTCGAGGAGGGCGCCGGCCCTCGGGACACGACCTTGGTGGAGCAGTCCCGACGATGGTTCGACGCGCTGTGGGACACCATCAGCTCGGAGCTGGTGCTCACGAGCTGACGGCGGGTCCGGTGGCGAGGAGGGCGAGGATCACCGCGCCGAGGGAACTGATGGCAGGGCTCTTGGCCTTGACGCCGACGCTGAGCAGAAGCAGGCCGACGGCGCCGGTGCTGCCGTACTTCCACTGGATGGTCTGTTCGACGCCGACGACGAAGGCGGCGCAGAGGAGGACAAGGGCGGGCATGGGCGGGTTCCCCCCTTCGGAGGCTGGGAGACGAGGTCCCGGTTCGAGGCCGGGATCGAGATCCGGGACCGGAGTCCGGAAGTGGGAGGCAAACCTTCCGCCAACTCGCTTGAGTTGGCAACCAACTATGACTATGTTGTCCCCACTTGGTGGCAACTGCTAAACAACTTTTAAACAACTCCCGTCAGATGGATGGAAGTTGTAGCGTTTGGTCGTGACCCAGGAGAACGTGGCAGTGAACGGCAGCGGAAGGCTTTCACCGCAGGAGATCGCCGGTGTCCTGCGCGAACGCATCCGCGCCGGGGAGCTCAGGGCCGGCGACCGGCTGCCCACACAGGCCGAACTCGCCGACGAGTTCGGCGTGGAGCGCGGCGCAGTCCGCCAGGCCCTGCGGTCACTGCAGGACGACGGCTTGCTCACCAACGTGAGCAAGGGCAGCCCGCCCCGGATCGCCCAGCCGCCGGCGCCGGGCCGCGAGGAGCCCCAGCCCACCATGGTCGCCCTGGCCCCCCGGCTCACGGCCGCCTTCTCGGCGCCCCATGTACGCATCGACGCCGCCTGCCTCACCGCCGAGAGCCTCATCCCGGCCCTGGGCGAACCGCTGCGGCTGATCCACGGAGGGCAGCTGAAGCCCGCAAGGATCGATGTGCGCATCCTGCTGCCGTCGCGGTACATCAGCCTCGCCTTCCCGGTCCCGGTCGACGGCCGCGGCGAGGACGACCCGGTCCACCAGCGCTGGCTGGCCATGCGCAACGCCCAGGGACACGTGCTCCGCCACAACCTGCAGACCCTGCGCTCGCACGGCATCGACGTCAACATCACCTTCCGCGCCCTGCCGTTCACCCCGCCGGTCAAGCTGTACCTCCTCAACGGCCAGGAGGCGCTGATGGCGTACTACATGGTCACCCGCCGCGAGGAGGCCACCGACAGCGGAACCCTGGACATGTACGACGTGCTGGGCACCGAGTCGCTCCTCTTCTCCTTCGAGAAGGCGGCCGGTCAGCGCGACGCCGCGTTCGTGGAGGAATCCCAGAAGTGGTTCGACGCCCTCTGGGAAACCATCACGACGGACCTGACACTCTCCTAGTGACCTCTGATACGCAGCAGACTCAACAGGTGACCCCCGACACCGAGACCGCTGATCTGCGGGAAGTGATCAGACGCGCGCGCGTCGTCCTCTGGGACTTCGACGGACCCATCTGCCGTCTCTTCGCCGGCCACTCGGCGGACGGCGTGGCCGACGGCCTGGTGGAGTGGCTCGAGGGGCGGGGCCTGCACCACCTGCTGACGGACTCCGAGCGGGACTCGCTCGACCCGCACGTCGTACTGCGCGCCGTGGACCGCCGGCACCCCGGCAGCGACCTGGTCACCGAGCTGGAGGAACGCCTCACCCAGGAAGAGCTGAAGGCCACGGCCACGGCGATGCCCACGCCCTACGCCGACCCGCTGATACGCACCCTGACGGCCCGCGGCCTGCGGCTGGCGATCACCACGAACAACTCCCCCCGGGTGGTCACCGCCTACCTCGCGAACCGGGGCCTCACCTCGTGTTTCACCCCCCACGTCTACGGCCGCACCCAGGAACTCCGCCACCTCAAGCCCCACCCGCACTGCCTGAACCTCGCCCTGCGCGCCATGGGCTCGGCGCCCGGCACCGCCCTGATGATCGGCGACACCCCCTCCGACTTCCTGGCCGCCCGGGAGGCGGGCGTCCCCTTCCTCGGCTACGCGCGTAACGAACGCAAGGAGAAACTGCTCACAGGCGCGGGCGCGACGCTGGTGGTGCCGTCCCTGCAACCGGTGCTGGAGGCGGTCAGGGCCTGAGCATCAGGGCCACGAGCACGACGGCCGCCCCGACGGCGAGCACGTCGTGCCGGGCTCGCACGCCTACGGCCACGGTGAACAGCAGCAGCACTCCCGCCACCCCCAGTTTGGCCTGCACCGTCAATCCCGCGCAGAACGCGAGGAGTTCCCAGAGTGCCGATAACAGGAGCATGGCCTTCCACCTCCTTGCCAGTCTCTGTGAAGCTTGCCATTACCGGTCCAATTGGACTGGTTGCCTTGAAATGGCTTTCCCCTCACGGGTTGATCCTTAACCGGACGGCTTTGTGGGGGACTTGACCGACGCCTGACCGGTGACTTGACCGGTATTGGTTTGCCATTGGCCGGATAGCGGTACGGTCGCCGTGTGGACGCGCAGCAGGGCAGTGACGGCGGAGGCAGGGAGTTCCATCGGGTCGCCGACGACCTGCGTGCCCGCATGACGGACGGCACCTACTCGCTGCGTTCCTTTCTGCCGTCCCAGCGGGACCTGGCCGAGGAGTACGGGGTCTCCCGCGACACCGTGCAGCGGGTGCTGAGGGAACTGGCCAACGAGGGCTGGATCGAGTCCCGCCAGGGCAGCGGATCCCGGGTGATCAAGATTCAGCGGATCCAGTCGTCGACGCCCAGAGCCACTCGGCTGCGCCACGGGGCGACACTGGGTCCGCTGCTCAGTGAGGCGTTCGAACAACCCGACGTCACCTTGGACGTCTTCACGCTGACGTCCGAATCGCTGGACGCGCACATCAGGCTGCAGGCCGAGCGGATCCGCGGCGGCTCGATAGCGCCCGAGCGCATCGGCCTGCGCATGATCCTGCCCTCCCGCGACCTCGACCTGCCCTATCCACGGGTCAAGGACGACAAAAACGACGACCGCCTGCGCAATCGGCTGCACGACATCACCGACCGTCACACGGACTCCCTGCGCGGGGTGCTGAGGGACCTGAAGACGGAGAAGTACGTGTCCTCGGTCGTCGTCCAGATCCGGCACGCGCCGCTGACGCCGGCCTTCAAGCTGTATCTGCTGAACGGTACGGAGGCCCTGCACGGCCCCTACGAGGTGGTCGAGCGGCGGATCGAACTGGATTCCGGCGAGGAGATCACCGCCCTGGACGTGCTGGGCCTCGGCGCCACCCTCACCCACCAGGTGAAGGACGAGGACCCCAACTCGTCGGGCACGGTCTTCGTGGAAACCTGGCGCTCCTGGTTCGAATCCGTCTGGGATCATCTCGCCGAATAGGCCGCTCGCGGTGCGCTAACATTCCCCAACCGCGCGAGAAATCGCCCGCGTCCATACGTATGAGACGGCGAACACGTCAGTCTCGAACGGCCCGACCGCAATGAGTGCCATACCACCCATTGGCATCATTCAGCATCGCTCCGGCCGGGTGACGCGTTTACCGTTTGCCCTACCCAGCCCAGTGCGAATCTTCGGAGCGGCCAGTGGTCGACCACCTTGTTCCCCCCCTTCAGCTCGGGGAACGAGCCGCTCAGGGAGCACTGCGGGCTTTCTTCAAGGCCGCCGCGTCGACCCGGGAGTCCAGCGGCCATCACAACCGCAACTACGTGCTGCCGCTGACGGACGACGTCGCCTCGCTCGTGGGCCGCGCCCCCGGCACCTCGGTGGTCGTGCGCACGCGGCGCTCCGACGCCCTGCCGGTGGTGATCAGGACCTGGCAGGACGAGGCGGCCATCCTGAACGCCGTGCAAGGCGTCCTGCCGCACGCGCCGGAATGCCTGGTCAAGGCACACGGCTACGCCCTTCACAGCTATGTGGAGGGCGTGCCGCTCTCCACGGTCTGCGGAAACGGTAAGCCTGTCGACACCCTGCTGCTCAGGGCGCTCGCGGGACTCCTGGGGCAGATGACCCAGGTACGACGGCAGGCTCTGCCGCCGCTGCCGAGTTCCTGGCCGGCCAACCACACGGACAGCCAGGGTTTCCTGAAGACCTTGGCCCACTGTGCGGACGAACAGATCCGCAAGCCCAACTGGGCTGAGTTCGGCGGTCTGTTCAAGGCATTGGGTATCTCCGACGACGCCCTGCTCCGCTTCGCCGAGCGAGTGCCCGCGATGACCCGGCGGCCGTACAGCCTGCTCCACGCGGATCTGCACCGGGACAACGTGATCGTGTCGTACGACGGCGCACCGCCTCTGGTCTGCGTCGACTGGGAGCTGGCGACGTACGGCGACCCGCTGCACGACCTCGCCACACACCTGGTGCGCATGCACTACCCGGATCATCAGTGGGACGAGGTGATCGATGCGTGGGCGGAGGCCATCTGCCGTTTCCGGCCCGGCGCCGCCAAGGGTTACGGCAGGGATCTACGCCACTATCTGGCCTTCGAGCGGGCTCAGTCGGTCTATCCGGACGTGATGCGTGCCGCGCGGTCGCTGCAGGAGTCGTGCACCGGCAAGAGGCTCGACGAGGCGACGGTGGAGGTGCGCAGGGCACTGATCGCGGCGGAGGAACCGCTGCGGCTGCGGAACGTCCCGGCGGAGGGCGAGATCGGACGAGCTCTGTTCCGGTGGCGGGTGTCTCGGGGCGACAGGGTGGTGAGCGACCAAGACTGGAGCAGGAAGGCCTTCGGCTGGACGCCGGATCCGCGCCTTCCCGAGAACCCTCGCTTCCCGGGGTCCGCTGTGCTGGAGGCACTGGCCGTGGAGGGAGCGGCTCCGGCGCACCGGGTCTTCAAGGGAACCGCGCACCTCAACTCGGTGGTCCTGGTACAGGGCATGCGGACTCCTGTGGTCGTGCGGCGCAAACTTCCGGACGTCTCGCGGCGGGAGCCCAGATACCTGAGTGAGCATGTCGTCCTGCAGGCGATCCAGGAGTCGCGCGTCCGCGTGGCGGCGCCGGAGGTCCTCGCGCTGGGGGCGAGTTACCCGGACGATCAACTCAGCATTCACACCTACGAGGGCACCCATATCGACCGGCCCCCGGTCCACCCGGTGAACGGCCTGCTGCCGCACGAGGCGGACGCGCTGGTCGACCAATTGTGCGAACTGACCCGGGTGGACCATGTGGTGATCGATCCGCAGGCCGGGCACGTCGATTTCTGCGAGTGGCTGAAGGAGCAGCTGGTCGGTCTGGTCCGTGACCTGCCGAAGAAGTCGCTGCAACTGGCTCGCACGCTGGGGCTGCCCGACGAGCGGCGTCTTCGGGAAATCCTTTCCCGCCACCGGGTGAGCCGTCGGGCGCCGGCGCTGCTGCACGGCGACCTCAACCCCTGGAACCTGGTGCGCCGCGAGGACGCCTTGGCCTTGACGATCATCGACTGGGAGATGGCGCTGGTCGGCGACCCGCTCTACGACCTGGTCCGGCACATGCACCTGACGCCCACGCGACCGGAGATCAGGGAGAGGATGTTCCTGCGGTGGCAACGGCAGTTGGCGCCGGAGTACACCAAGGACTCGGAGAAGGACTGGACCGTATACCGACGGATCGAGGTCATCCGTTCTGCGTACATCGACCTCGACCGCCTCGCGACAGGATCAAGTCTGGACGCACCCAACGTCCGCCGGGCCGTCAACTCCTACGCCGGCACGCTCGTGGCCGCCATCGCCATGCTGGGTCTCTCGGTGCCCGCGACGGCCAATCCCTACCTTGCCCGGGCGCTGGCCTAGGGCGTATTCCTTCGGATCACCTCGCTGACCAGGTGAAGATGGCGGCGAGGCGGAGTCCGGCGAGGTAGATGGCGGCGGTCTTGTCGTCGCGGGTGGCCAGGCCGCTCGTCGGCCACGCGGGGCGGACGCTCCACAACGAGCTGCACCACCGCCTGGGAGGGCACCGCACGGACCTCGACGTGTGGTCCCAGGAGGGGACGGACGACGCCAGGGCCGCGATCGCCGCGTGGAACAAGCACCTCGACGACCTGTGGAGTCTGGCCGCGCCGCCCCCGTGGCGCGGTCCCGGCACCTAGACCGGCGGCCGGCCCGACGTGCGGCGTCGGGCGTACCGTCGTCCCTGCCTGCCGGCGGCCCGGTGTCCCTGCGTCCCGGCGGACCGCTCGGCGTGGGCCCGTAGGCTCCTCCCATGAGTGCGACCGGGCTGCGTGAGCGCAAGAGGCAGCGGATGTACAAGGCCGTGTCGGAGGTCGCCGTCCGGCTCTTTCTCGAGCGCGGTTTCGACGCGGTGTCCGTCGCCGAGGTGGCCGCCGCGGCCGAGATCTCCAAGCCGACCCTGTTCCGGTACTTCCCGACCAAGGAGGATCTGGTCCTGCACCAGATCGCCGATCACGAGCGGGAGGCGGCACGTGTCGTCGCCGCGGCACGCGCCGAGGGGGTCGCGCCGCTGGCCGCCCTGCGCCGGCACTTCCTCGACGGGCTGGCCGCCGAGGACCCCGTCACCGGCCTGAACGACCACCCGCAGGTGCGGGCCTTCTACGACCTCCTCTACGGCACCCCCTCCCTGGTCGCCCGGCTGCACGGCTATCTGGAGCGTTCCGAGGCCGCCCTCGCCGAGGCCCTCGCGGACGACCTGCCCACCGCCCTCGACGCCCGGCTGGCGGCGGGCCAGATCATCGCCGTCCGGCGGATCCTCGCCGAGGACACCTGGCGGCGGGTCGCGGCGGGCGAGCGTCCGGCGGACGTGCGGGGCGACGCGGTGGCCGCGGCGGAGCGAGCCTTCGACACGCTGGAAACGGGGCTGCCGCAGCTCGCCCAGGCTTCCATTACCGAGTAAAAAATGTAACCCAGTCACGTTATTCGCTATCCTCGCCGTATGACGGCACCCGACCTCGACACAGCCCTGCACGCCGAACGCGCCCACCACGACGCCTGCCGGGCCGCCTTCGCCGCGATGGTCGAGGGCGCCGACCTCCAGGTCGCCACCGGCGAGGACGTCTCCGCCTCCGGCGCCGACGCCGAAGTCCTCGGCTACCGGCTGCGCAGCCATGCCAAAGCCCTCCACGAACTGCCGCAAGGCCCGCTGTTCTTCGGCCGGCTCGACTTCGCGCACGGCACGGGCGGCGCGCACGAGGGCCTCGCCCACCACATCGGGCGGCTCCGCGTCAGCGAGCACCCGGCCGCCCCGCCGCTCGTCGTCGACTGGCGCGCCCCCGTGGCCCGCGCGTTCTACCAGGCGAGCGTCCGCGACCCGCAGGGCGTGGCCGTACGGCGGCGGTTCGGCTGGGCCCTGGGCAGCCGGGGCGACTCCGCCGACCTGACGGGCCTGGAGGACGAGCGGCTGGACGGGGACGACACGAGCGTGAACGCCGGGGAGGGCGCGGGCGCGTCCCGCGACGGCGACGGTCTCGCCGCCGGCGGTCTCGCCCTCGGCGGGCCGGGCGGCGGCATCGTCGCGCGCGAGATCGAACGCCCCCGCGTGGGTCCCATGCGGGACATCGCAGCCACCATCCAGCCCGAACAGGACGACCTCGTACGCGGGGACCTCCACGCATCGGTGTGCGTGCAGGGCGCCCCCGGCACCGGCAAGACGGCGGTGGGCCTGCACCGGGCCGCCTACCTCCTCTACACCCACCCGCGGCGCATCCGGCGCGGCGGCCTGCTGTTCCTCGGCCCCCACCGCGCCTTCCTCTCCTACATCGCCGAAGTGCTCCCCTCCCTCGGCGAGACCGGCGTCCGGCAGTCGACGCTCCAGGACGAGATCGCCGCCGGCCACCGGGCGACCGGCACGGACCCCGAGCGGACCGCCGCCGTCAAACACGATCCCCGGATGGCCGAGGTGCTGCGCCGGGCCGTGTACGGACGGGTGGCGGCCGACCGGGCCGAGGACCTGCACGTTCCGGAGGGCTCCGGGCACTGGCGGATCGCCGGCCGGGTGCTGACGGAGATCGTCGCCGCCGTGCTGGCCGAGGAGCCGCCCTACGACATCGGGCGCGAGCGGGTGCGGGCCCGGATCGTGCGCCGGATCCAGGAGCAGGTGGAACGCCGCAGCGGGCCCCGTCCGGCCTCCTGGACGCGCCGGATCGAACGGGCCGCGCCGGTGAGCGCCTGCGTGGAGGCGGTGTGGCCGAAGACGCGGCCGGCGGAGGTGCTGGCCCGGCTCCTCACCGACCCGCAGGAACTGGCCCGGGCCGCGGACGGCCTCCTGGACCCCGACGAGCAGCGGGCCCTGACCTGGGCGCGCCCGCCCCGCACGCCGAAGTCGGCACGCTGGTCGTCCGGCGACCTCGTCCTCCTCGACGAGATCGCCGGCCTGCTGGACCATCCGCGGGGATACGGGCATGTCGTCGTCGACGAGGCCCAGGACCTCTCGCCGATGGAGTGCCGGGCCGTCGCCCGCCGGGTCCGCTTCGGCTCGCTCACGGTCCTCGGCGACCTGGCCCAGGGCACCACGGACTGGGCGGCGTCCTCCTGGCGGGTCCAAGTGACCCACCTGGGCAAGCCGGATGCCGCGATCGTGCCGCTGACCACGGGTTTCCGTGTGCCGGCCGCCGTGCTCGCCCTCGCGGGCCGCCTCCTCGACCGCCTCGACGCCGATGTGCCCAGGGCCCACTCCCTGCGCCGGGACGGCGAACTGCGCGTGCGGCGGGCCGACGGCGACCTCTTGTCCGCGGTCGTCGCCGCCGTCCGCGACGCGCTCACCCACGAGGGCTCGGTCGGCGTCATCGCCGCGGACTCCCAGGCCGAGGGGATCCGCGAGGCCCTCACCGCGTCCGGCGTCCCGGCCGCCGGTCCGCAGGACCCGCCCGCCCGGGTGACGGTGGTCCCCGCGACCCTCGTCAAGGGCCTGGAGTACGACCACGTCGTCGCCGTCGAACCGGCGGCCGTCGCGGAGTCGGAGCGCCGCGGCCTGAACCGCCTCTACGTGGTCCTCACCCGGGCGGTCTCCCGGCTGGACGTGGTGCACGAACGGGCCCTGCCGTGGGAGACGGACGGCTGAGGAAGGCCGTCCGGCACGCCAAGGTGCGGCACGCCAAGGTGCGGCACGCCAAGGTGCGGCACGCCAAGGTGCGGCACGCCAAGGTGCGGCACGCCACGGTGCGGCACGGCGCATGCCGGGCGGGGTTCACGGACGGAGCTGCCCTGTGCCGGTCTGCCGGTCTGCCGGTGTGTCGGTCTGTGGGTCTGTCGGTCTGCCGGTCCGTCAGGCCGTCACGGCGTGCCTCAGCCGTAGCAGCGTGGTGCGCATGCCGGCCCGGTTGGCCGCCGCGCGGGCCTCTGGGCGGGTGCCGGTGAACAGGAGTCCGAGCAGCTCCGTGACGCGCGCGCCGGATCCGCTCCGCAGGTCCTGCCAGTACTCGGTGACGAGGGTCCCCTCGCCCTCCGGCTCCAGCCGGTAGCCCCACAGGGCCACCGGCAGGCCGAAGACGCCGACCCGGAACGCGAACTCACGGGGCGCGTCGGCCACGGTGACCCGGCAGGTGGTGAACCACACCAGAGGGCCCTTGCGGTTGAACCCCAAGAATCGGGTCCCCTCGCGTGCCGTCGTGCCGCGATGCCACACGTAGAAGCATTCCGGGCTCCATTTCCCCATGTTCCTCAGATGGGACAGCGCCGCGTAGACCTCCTCGCCGGGAGCGTCCACGACGATGCTTTCCTGTATTTCCCACAGGCGTTCCACAGGGTTCCTCCCGATTGGTCCGGTGCCGGACCGGAGCCGGTGCCGGAGCCGGTGCCAGCGGCCCCGGCCTGAAAGGTGACGCGGGACCCGGCGTCGTTCGGGCCGTCGCCCGGGAACGAGACCGCTGGTTCGCAGTCGGCTCGTCGCCGGTCGGCCGGAGCGAGATCGGTCGTAGGCCGGACCAGGGCCGGCGGTGGCGGTGCGAGCCCTGCAGGCCGGCCTGTGGACGCCGACCCTGGCCGGGCCCGTGTCCGGCGGCAGCCGAGCGTCACGCGGGCGGCCGGGTGAGTCTGGCGGCCACGGCGTCGAGGACCCAGTCCAGACCGGTCGCGAAAGACGCCTCGGCGTCCACGTCCGTGGCGTCGTGCACGGCCTTGGCCAGTGCCGGGAAGCGGCCCGTGGCCAGCATCCTCGTCACATGCGGTCCGGAGGCGCGCTGCCAGTCGCGCTTGGACAGGCCGGTGGCGCGCTCGGCCCGCAGGTTCGCGATCTCGCGCCGGATCGCGCCCGTGAAGTAGGCGCTGACGGTCTCCACCGCGCGCATGACGGTGTCGACGTCGGCGAGGCCGTCGAGGGCGGCCAGCGTGGCCTCGGTCACGGCGAGGCCGTTCGGGCCCAGGGCCGGGCGGCCGCCGAGGAGGTCGGCCAGCCATTCGTGGCGTAGAGCGGCCTGCCGGGTGCGGTGGGCGAGGACGTGCAGCGCCTCCCGCCAGTCCCCGGGCTGCTCCTCGGGGAGGATCTCGGCCTGGACCGCGTCCACCATGAGGTCGAACAGCTCCTCCTTGGTGGAGATGTATCCGTACAGCCGCATCGGGCCGGCGTTCAGCCGGGCGGCGACCTTGCGCAACGACACCGCCTCCAGGCCGCCCGCGTCGGCCAGCGCGACGGCGGCGGCGACGATCCGCTCCCGGTCGAGCGGCACGGGGCGAGTCGGCGGCTCCGGCCGGTCCCACACAGTCATGGTCACACCGTACTCTTGCGATACACCGCCACGAGACAATACGGTGTATCGACATGAGACATCGCATCGCAGTGGTCGGAAGCGGTCCCGGCGGCCTTGCCTGCGCCCGTGTCCTGCACCGCCATGGCTATCCCGTCACCGTCCTCGAACGCGATCCCGCCCCCGACGCCCGGCCCCCGGGCGGCACGCTGGACCTGCACGAAGGACTGGGCCAGCTCGCGCTGGACAAGGCGGGGCTGCTGGCGGAGTTCCAGGCGCTGTCCCGTCCCGAGGGGCAGGCCATGCGCATCCTGGACACGGCCGGGACCGTCCTGCGCGACTGGCGCCCCCGTCCGGACGACCGGGCCAATCCCGAGATCGATCGCCGACAACTGCGTGACCTGCTGCTCGGCCCCCTCGACGTCCAGTGGGGGCACGGCGTGACGCAGGTGGTTCCGGGGGCCGGGGACGGCGTACTGGTCCACTTCGAGGACGGGCGAACGGAGACGTTCGACCTCGTGGTCGGCGCGGACGGCGCCTGGTCCCGGACCCGTCCGGCGGTCTCACCGGTGACGCCGCACTACACCGGCGTCACCACGGTCGAGACCTCCCTCGACGACGTCGACACCCGCCACCCCGGCCTGGCCCGGTTGATCGGCGACGGCTCCGTGGCCGTGTACGGCGTGAACCGAAAGCTCGTCGCCCAACGCAACAGCGGCGGCCACGTCAAGGTGTACGCCCAGTTCCGTGCGCCGCTGGACTGGCACGCGCACCTGGAGCCGGCCGACGCCGGGGCCGTGCGATCGAGCCTGCTGGCCCTGTTCGACGGCTGGGCCGCTCCCGTCCTCGACCTCCTGCGCCACGGCGCCGCCTTCGTCCACCGTCCCCTCTACGTCCTGCCCGTCGCCCACACCTGGACCCATGTCCCCGGGGTGACGCTCCTCGGTGACGCCGCCCATCTGATGCCCCCGCTGGGGGCGGGCGCGAATCTCGCGATGATCGAGGGCGCCGAACTCGCCGAGTCCATCGCCGCAGGCCCCGCAGACCTCGACGAGGCGGTCCGCGACTTCGAGGAACAGATGTGGGCACGGGCCGGCAGGTGGGCGAAGATCACGACGGCCGGTCTGGAGCGCCTCGTGAGCCCGGACCCGGCCCAGGCCCTCGCCCTCTTCGACGAGGTTCAGCCGTCCTGACCCAGTCGTCCTGACCCAGTCGTCCTGACCCAGCCGTCCGGGCCGCCGAGCACGAGAGCGCCGGCGGTCCCGCCGTCCAGGGCAGGACCCGAGCGGCGCATCACCTTGCCTGGACCTGCCACCACCGGTCTTCCAGTGCCCGGGTCACTTCGCCGTCGTAGCGGCCGGCGTCGAAATGAAACGCAGGGGGGCGCACCCGGTCGACGGGCACCTGCCAGTCGGACCACTCGACGATGCCGCCGTGCCGCTGCACGAACACCGACAGGTGGCCGCAGCATCCGCCCGTGCACTCGGCCTCCCCCAGCACCACCCGTCGCCCTTCGTCGGTCGCCCGGAGCGGACTGCGACCGTCGACGGGCAACGCCTCCGCCGCGAACGGGCCGCGCCCTCCCTCGCCGACCGCCCCTGCGACCACTTCCTCGCCGTCGACCCAGAACTGCAGTCGGGCAGCCCATCGAGGTCCCGGCGGCAACACGCTGATCTCAAGCCGATTGAGCACCCGAGCACCCTAACGTCCCCTGGCGACGAGGGAAGTGGCCACCTGGGCCGTGGTGGGCTCAGGCGTCGGCAGGTGTGGAGCCGAGGGCGGCCGGGTCGAAGCCGGCCGCGGTCAGGACGTCGGCGGCGAATCCGCGGCCGACCTGGGCGATGCCGATCACCAGGTCGTCGCAGTCGATGCGGTCGCAGTCGTTCTGCCGGGATCGTGCCTCCTGTCCGCGGAGTGGCGCGGCACACTTTTGCAAGCAGGTGCTTGCAATAGTTAGCGAGGGTGGTGCAAGGTGGAGCCATGGCATCGCTCAACGTCGGCAATCTCGGTGACTACCTGCGCGAGCAGCGGCGCAACGCGCAGCTGTCGCTCCGGCAGCTCGCCGACGCCGCCGGGGTGTCCAATCCGTATCTGAGCCAGATCGAGCGCGGGCTGCGCAAGCCGAGCGCGGAGGTGCTCCAGCAGGTCGCCAAGGCGCTGCGGATCTCCGCCGAGACGCTGTACGTGCGGGCCGGCATCCTCGACGCGGAGCGGGACCGGGACGAGGTGGAGACCCGGGCGGTCATCCTCGCCGATCCCACCCTGACCGAGGGCCAGAAGCAGGCGCTGCTCCAGATCTACGAGTCCTTCCGCAGGGAGAACGGGATCGGGAGCGACGACGGCCGCGCCGACGGAGCGGGCCCGCGGACCCACGAGAGCGACGCCGATCCGCAGCAGACGGCCGGTTGACCGGACCAGGGGACCGGCCGCACCGCTGCGGAACCGCACGACCTCAGCCGAGGACGACGTACTCGGGCGTACTCGGCGCACACGACCCACAGACGAATGTGAATCCGGGAGGACCTTCACCATGGCCATCACCGACGACCTGCGCAAGACCTTCAGCGACCCGACTCCGCTCTACTTCGCCGCGGGCACCGCCGACCTGGCCCTCCAGCAGGCGAAGAAGGTGCCGGGCCTGGTGGAGCAGCTGCGCTCCGAGGCGCCGGCGCGTTTCGAGGCCGTCCGCAACACCGACCCGAAGTCCGTGCAGGAGAAGGCCAACGCCCGCGCCAAGGAGGCGACCGCGCGTGCCAAGGAGGCGACCGCCCGCGCCAAGGAGGCGCAGGAGTCCCTCCAGGCCAAGGTCACCGACTTCATCAGCACCCTCGACGGCGACATCAAGAAGATCGGCAGCACCCTCGACGCCGACCTGAAGAAGCTCGGCGAGTCCGCCCAGGACCTCGCCCTGCGCAGTGTCGGCGTCGCCGCCGAGTACGCCGTCAAGGCCCGTGAGACCTATGAGAAGGTCGCCGAGCACGGCGAGCAGGCCGTCAAGACCTGGCGCGGCGAGGCCGCCGAGGAGATCGAGGAGCTCGCGATCGCGGTCGAGCCGAACGCCGAGCCGAAGACGACGCCGAAGGCCGAGCCGGTCCAGCTCCGGACCGACGAGCCGAAGGCCGCTCCGGCCGAGGCCCGGTCCGAGACCGCCGCGGCGAAGAAGCCCGCCGCCCGCAAGGCCCCGGTGCGCAAGCCCGCCGCGAAGAAGACGACGCCGCCCGCCAAGTGAGACCGACGGCCGGGACGGACACGGCAGAAGACGACATACGGACACGGGCCGGGCACTGACGAGGTGCCCGGCCCGTTGTACGGGTAGCGGCAGTGCGGTTGCGGGTACGGTGACCGCGTAGGACACGAGCAGGTCGAGTCCGGGACGAGACGCGTCGAATCAGGTGGTGGACGTTGTGCTGATGGCAGGCTTCGCGGGGCTGATGTGGCTGCTCTACCTCGCCATGTTGGCTTTCGCCGTGGTGGCACTGGTGATGGCCGCGCTCTTCCGCGACGACGCGTACCGAGCCGCCGACAAGCAGAACAAGGGCTTCTGGCTGATCATCCTCGGCATCGCGGTCGCGGTGAACCTCCTGGTGCCGATGCTGTTCCTGCAGCTCGCGGGCCTCGTCGCCTCGATCGTCTTCATCGTGGACGTCCGCCCGGCCCTCCGGCAGGTCTCGGGCGGCGGCTGGGGTCGCCGGCGCGGCGGAAGCAGCAGCGACGGCCCGTACGGCCCCTACAACGGCGGACGCTAGGCGCGAGCGGCCGGCGCGCGCCGCGCCCGGCCGATCGCACGTGCGGCGCAACGCGGTTCGCCGCCGCACGTCTTCCTACGGCACCCGGTCCAGCAGGACCACCGCGACGTCGTCCGTCAGCTCGCCCCCGTTGAGCTCGCGCACCTCGCTCACCGCGGCGCGCAGCAGCGCCTCCCCGCTGAGCCCCTCGGCGAGCTGGCGGCGGATCATCTCCACCATGCCGTCCTGGCCGAGCCGCTCCCTGCCCTCGCCGATCCGCCCCTCGATCAGGCCGTCGGTGTACAGCATCAGGCTCCACTCCGCGCCCAGCTCGACCTGCATCCGCGGCCAGCGGGCGCCCGGCAGCAGGCCGAGAGCGGGGCCGTTGTTGTCGTACGGGAGCAGGCGCGCGGGCCGGTCCGGGCGGGCGATCAGCGGTGCGGGGTGGCCGGCCAGGCAGAGGCCCGCCCGCCGGCCGTCGGGCGCGATGTCCACCGTGCACAGCGTCGCGAAGATCTCGTCGTCGTCGCGCTCGTGCTCCAGCACCTGCTGCAACGTGTTCAGCAGCTGGTCCCCGCACAGGCCCGCGAGGGTCAGCGCCCGCCAGGCGATGCGCAGTTCCACCCCGAGCGCGGCCTCGTCCGGGCCGTGCCCGCAGACGTCGCCGATCATGGCGTGCACGGTGCCGTCGGGCGTGCGGACGGTGTCGTAGAAGTCGCCGCCGAGCAGGGCGCGCGAGCGGCCCGGACGGTAGCGGGCGGCGAACCGCAGCGGGGAGCCCTCCAGCAGCGGCGTGGGCAGCAGGCCGCGCTCCAGGCGGGCGTTCTCCTGCGCGCGCAGCTTGCCCTCGGCGAGCCGGCGCTCGGCCGTGTCGGAACGTTTCCGCTCCACCGCGTAGCGGATCGCGCGGCTCAGCAGACGGCCGTCCAGCTCGTCCTTGAAGAGATAGTCCTGTGCGCCCACACGCACGGCCTCGGCGCCGCGCTCGGCGTCGCCGGAGGCGGTGAGGGCGAGCACGGCGTGCCGGGGAGCGAGCCGCAGCACGTGCCGCAGCACGGCGAGCTCGTCGTCGCCGGCGGCTGCGGACGTGCGGCCCGGCACGGGCAGCGCGATGTCCAGCAGGATGCAGTGCACGTCGTCGGTGAGCAGCCGCTCGGCCTCGGTGAGGTTGCGGGCGGTGCGCACCCGGATCGGCCTGCCGTCCGAGTCGGGCAGGTCGCGGAAGATCGGCGCGGCCGTGGGATCGTCCTCGATCAGCAGCAGCGTGAGAGGGGTGTGCGCGGCGCCCGCACCGGTCGTGTACGCACCCGGGGCGGTGACGCCGGTCACGGCGACGCCGGGCGCGCTCACGCCAACGGTGCTCACGCCTGCGGTGCTCACGCCATGGTGGACGCCGTCCGCGGGCGGAACGTTGAGCGCTCCGCCACGCGTGTTCCGCTGGGCGTCCTCCTGCGCGTCGTCCTGCGCGTGCGGGTGTGCTCCGTCGCGCGCGTCGTGGTGCGCGCCGGAGGGGGCGGTGTCGTTCGCCACCGTCGTCTCGTTGCGACAGGCTTGCTCTTCCCGGCGGCCGGCTGCTTCCTCGGAGGGGCCGCCGACGGCGTGCACGGCCTGCGCCTGACCACTTTCCACGGCCGGGATCGCTCTCTGCCGCGGTACGGGTACGGGCATCGTCTTGGGTTCCTTCCCTCCCCCCGAGGGCACGGCGGGGGCGAGGGACCTCGACCCACCGACGGGGACCATAGCGGCAGAAGGCGCTGCAACGGAATGGCGTGAGGCACGCCGCTTGATCTCTGGCCCCTGTCATATGCCGCGTTCCCTACCGCAGTTGGACAGGCCGGTACCCGGGAGGGGATGACGAACGTCACGTCGCCCCGAGATCCGGCGGCCGCCGGAGGTGCCCTGGGTCACACGGAGAGGTGCCCTGGGTCACAGGACGGGGCGCGCACGGGTCACGGGCGAGGTCGCGCGCGGTCGTACGGGCGAGGTCACGCGTCCGGCCGGACCACCCCGAGGATCGGCATCGTGCCCGCTCCGGCGAGCGTGACCGTGCGGCCCGGGCGCGGGGCGTGGATGATCGCGCCGTCGCCCACGTACATCGCGACGTGGCTGGCGTCGCTGAAGTAGATGATCAGGTCGCCGGGGCGCATGTCCTGGACGGCGACGTGCGGCAACTGCTTCCACTGCTCCTGCGAGGTGCGGGGGATCGGCCGTCCGGCGCTCTTCCAGGCCTCGGAGGTCAGACCGGAGCAGTCGAAGCTCTTCGGCCCCTCGGCGCCCCACACGTAGGGCTTGCCCATCTGGGCGGTGGCGAACTGGACGGCCGCCTTGCCCTGCACGGACGCCGCGCTGTCGATCTCCTTGAGGATGCCGGTGTCCAGCCAGGCGGTCTGCGCCTTCTGCGCGACCTGCGCCTCCAGTTGCTCGAGGCGCTCCTTCTCCTTCTTCTCCAGCCGGGATTCAAGCTTCTCCGCCGCGGCGATCTGCTTCTCGATCTTCTTCTGGGCCGCCGCCTTGGCCTTGCGGCCCGCCTCCAGCTTCTGCCACTGGGTGGAGGCGTCCTTGGAGTACTGCTCCAAGTCCTGCTGCACCTGTGCCAGTTGCCCGATGAGGCCCTTGGTCGCGCGCTGGCCCTGGCGGACCCGGCCCGCGCCGTCGAGGAACTCCGACGGGTCGTCGCTCAGCATCAGCTGCGCCTCGTCGGGCAGGCCGCCCGTGCGGTACTGGGCGCGGGCGGCGGCGCCCGCCCGGTCCTTGAGGTCGTCCAGCTTCTTCTGGCCCGCGACGATCTTCTTGGCCAGCTCGACGATCTCGGCGGACTGCTTCTGCGCCGCTTCCTCGGCCGCGTTGTAGGCGTCGGTGGCCACCGCGGCGTCGTGGTAGAGCGCTTCGAGCTGGGTGCGGACGGCTTCGAGGTCCTTGTTGGTGGCGGTCGAGGGAAGCGCGGGAGCCGGCGAACTCGCCGACGGCGAGGGCTTTGGCGTGGGGTTCGGACTCGCGAACGCCATGCCCGGCGCCCCCAGCACGGTGACCGCGCAGACCACGGTCACAGCTGCAGCGAGCAGGCCGCGCTTGCCCGTTCCCATACCCCGTCCCCCATGTGTGATTAACCGTCAGTAACTTGGCCGCTCGGGGGATCGTGCCACGTCACGGCCGAAAACGACAGAGGTGACGACGGAACCGGCACCGGCAGTCCTTCCCCTCCCGTCCGCCCCGACATTCGCTCTCCCCGGCCTGTGTGACGAACGACTCACGGAGATCGTTCCCGGTGGTCGGCCAGTAGTCGTCCGGCGGTCGGCCGGCGGTCGTCCGGCGGCTGTGCGGGGGGGTCGGCCCGTGCCGGCTCTGCGGCGGTCGTCCGGTGGTCGTCCGGCGGGTGTGTGTGGTTGTGCGGGTCGTCCGGGGACAGGGACCGTCAGTTCCGCGGCGCCAACGCCGTCCATCGCACCGTCACTTCGCCCTGCCGCCAGCGCGTCGGCCCGTCCGTCACCGGCCAGTCGGCCGTCAGATCCCGCACCGAGCGCATCCACCGCTGCCGGGCGCCGTACGACGCGTACGGTGCGGCGGCCGCCCAGGCGCGGTCGAAGTCGCGCAGGAAGGCGTGCACGGGCTCGCCCGGGACATTGCGGTGGATCAGGGCCTTGGGCAGCCGCTCCGCGAGGTCCGAGGGCCGTTGCAGGGAGCCCAGCCGGGTCGCGAAGGTGACCGTGCGAGGTCCTTCCGGTCCCAGGGCCACCCACACGTGCCGGCGCCCGATCTCGTCGCAGGTCCCCTCGACGAGCAGGCCGCCGCGGAACCCGGTCGCCGGGTCGGCCGGCGCGAGCCGCGCGCACAGCCGCCGCCAGACCGCGGCGACCTCGCCCTCGCCGTACTGGCGCAGCACGTTGGCGGCGCGTACCAGGTGCGGTCGCTGGGGGACCGGGATCTCGAACCCGCCGTGCCGGAAGACCAGCCCCGCCCGTTCGTAGGGCCGCGCGGCCGCCACGCGGGCCGGTTCGATCTCGACGCCCACGACCCGCGCGCGGGGCGCGACGGAGCGCAGCCGCTCCAGCAGCTCGACGGCGGTCCAGGGCGCGGCACCGTAACCGAGGTCGACGGCGACGGGATCGGCGGCGCGGCGCAGGTCGGGGCCGTGGGTCGCGGCGATCCAGCGGTCCATGCGGCGCAGCCGGTTGGGGTTCGTCGTGCCGCGCGTGACCGTGCCCACGGGGCGGGTCGGGGCGCGGGACGTCATGCCTACGAGGGTATGCGGTGCGGCCGCGTGGCCTTCCCCACGCAGAACCTCATCGAACGGTTGAGCGACAGACGGTAATGGCTGGGCAAAGAACGCCGCCGTCGCGGAGCGCGCCGGAATGGGAGTGTGCTCCTCCGGGTTGCAGCTCCGTGGAGGGCGCCCCACACCCTCCCTCAGGCATGCCCGCAGCGAGGAGGACCGCCACGTGAGCTACGTCAACAAGCTCGGGCGTCGCTCTCAGACCGCGCCGCAGCGGCTCAGGCTCCACCGCCGTCCCCGTCGCGTCGCCATGCTCTCCGTGCACACCTCCCCGCTCCACCAGCCCGGCACCGGCGACGCCGGCGGCATGAACGTCTACATCGTCGAGCTCGCGCAGCGCCTCGCCGCGATCAACATCGAGGTCGAGATCTTCACGCGTGCGACGACCGGCGGCCTGCCGCCCGTCGTCGAGCTGGCCCCCGGGGTCCTGGTCCGGCACGTCGACGCAGGCCCGTACGAAGGCCTCGCCAAGGAGGACCTGCCGGCCCAGCTGTGCGCCTTCACGCACGGCGTGATGCAGGCCTGGGCCGGCCACCGCCCCGGCTACTACGACCTCGTGCACTCGCACTACTGGCTCTCCGGGCACGTGGGCTGGCTGGCCGCCCAGCGGTGGGGCGCCCCGCTGGTGCACGCCATGCACACCATGGCCAAGGTCAAGAACGCCAACCTGGCCGACGGCGACACGCCCGAGCCCGCCGCCCGCGTCATCGGCGAGACCCAGATCGTCGTCGCCGCGGACCGCCTCATCGCCAATACGACGGAGGAGGCCGAGGAACTCGTCCGCCACTACCACGCCGACCCCGGCAAGGTCGCCGTCGTGCACCCCGGCGTCAACCTCGACCGCTTCCGTCCCGCGGACGGCCGCGCCGCCGCCCGTGCCCGCCTCGGCCTGCCCCAGGACGCCCTGATCCCGCTCTTCGCGGGCCGCATCCAGCCGCTGAAGGCTCCGGACGTCCTCCTGCGCGCGGTCGCCGTGCTGCTCGACGAGCGCCCCGAGCTCCGCTCCCGCATCGTCGTGCCGATCGTCGGGGGCCCCAGCGGCAGCGGCCTCGCCAAGCCGGAGGGGCTGCAGAAGCTGGCCGCGCGGCTCGGCGTCGCCGACGTCGTGCGGTTCCGGCCGCCGGTCGGCCAGGACCAGCTCGCGGACTGGTTCCGGGCGGCGTCGCTGCTGGTCGTCCCCTCCTACAGCGAGTCCTTCGGACTGGTCGCCATAGAGGCGCAGGCGGCCGGGACCCCCGTCCTCGCGGCCGCCGTCGGCGGGCTCCCGGTGGCCGTCCGGGACGGCGAGACGGGCTTCCTGGTGCAGGGCCACGACCCGGCCCGCTACGCGCGCGTGCTCGAGCGTTTCGCCGACGGTCCCGAACTGCCCGCCCGCATGGGCGCGGCGGCCGCCGCGCACGCGCAGTCCTTCGGCTGGGACACCGCCGCCGCCGCCACCGCGGACGTCTACGCGGCCGCGGCCCAGGCCCACCGCCGTGGCGTACGCTCCGAGCATGGGTGACGTGGAGAAGAGGGCCGCGCAGGTCATCGAGGACTTCCTGAAGGACGCGGAGCTGGAGTGGGAGAGCCCGTCGCCCGGGTCCTACGTCGTCCAACTCCCCGGCGCGCGCAAGCTCAAGACGACCGTCTCCCTGATCGTCGGCCGTCACTCGCTCTCCCTGAACGCCTTCGTCGTCCGCCATCCCGACGAGAACGAGTCCGGCGTCCACCGCTGGCTGCTGGAACGCAACCTCAAGCTCTACGGGGTGAGTTACGCCGTCGACCGGCTCGGCGACGTCTACGTCACCGCCCGGCTGCCCCTCGCCGCGGTCACCGCCGACGAGATCGACCGCCTCATGGGCCAGGTCCTCGAGGCCGCCGACGGCGCGTTCAACACGCTGCTCGAGCTCGGCTTCGCGAGCGCCATCCGCCGGGAGTACGAGTGGCGGGTCTCCCGGGGCGAGCCGACGCGCAACCTGGACGCCTTCGCCCACCTGACCCGGCGGCCGGCCGGGCCTTCGCCCACCTGAACCGGGCGGGCAGGAGGGGCGGGTCCGCGGGCCCGGGTGAGACGGGTCCGGGTGACGGGACGCGGGGAGCAGACCCCGCCGTCAGCGGGCGGAGGACTTCCGTCCGTCTGCGTAGCGCCCCGGTGTGACCCCCACCGACTTGCGGAAGTGCCGGGTGAGATGGGCCTGGTCGTAGAACCCGGCCGCCGCCGCGACCTCGCCCGGCGGCCGCCCGTCCAGCAGAAGCCGGCGGGCCAGGTCCACGCGGCGGGCGGTGAGGTACTGGTGCGGCGCGATGCCGTACGCCCCGCTGAACGCCCGCACCAGATGCGCCGGATGCGCCTGCACCAGCCCCGCCGCCTCCTCCAGCGCCAGGCCCTCGACGACCCGCTCGTCGAGCATTTCGCGCAGGCGGCGGGCCAGGACGGGATCGCGGCGCGGCGGTCCGAGGCGCCGCCGGTCCCGCAGATGGACCCGCAGCCGCTCCCCGATCAGCGCCAGCCTGCTGTCGGCCTCCAGCTCGTCCCCGGGCCGCGCGAGGGCGCAGTGCAGCTGCCCGACCCGTCGGCGCAGCACGGGATCGCGCAGGTCGGGCGCGTCGACGGCGGCCCCGATGAGGTTCTCGCCGAGCACGCCGGCGTCCAGGTAGAGGACCCGTTTGCGGAAGCCGTCCGACGTGACCGGCGATCCGTTGTGCGGCACGTGCGGCGGCAGCAACGAGACGGTGTCGTGCGGCGTCCCGTGCTCGTGCCGGTCCAGGTCGTAGCGGACGGCGCCGTCGTCGACGATGAGCAGCGTCCAGGCCTCGTGGACGTGCATCGGGTAGGCGTATCCGGTGAAGTGGGCGTGGAAGACCTCCACGACGCCCCGTACGGCCGGACGCCAGGCGGAGACCTCCTGCCGGGCTGCCATGCAAAGAACGTACAAGACGGGGACGTACGCCGATCGGCAGTCTCACCGCATGAACAGTGAACCCATCCGCTTCGACACGAAGATCGCCGTCCTGCTGCGCGAGGACCTGGAGACCTGGCAGCGGCTGAACGTCACCGCGTTCCTGGTCAGCGGGCTCGGCACGGAGCTCCCCGAGGTGATCGGGGAGCCGTACGAGGACGCGGACGGCGTGCCCTGCCTGCCGATGTTCCGCCAGCCGGTGCTGGTCTTCGAGGGCGCCAAGGAGACCCTGAAGGCCGTTCACGCGCGCGTGCTCTCCCGGACCCTCCCGCGCGCGGTGTTCACGAGCGACCTCTTCGCCACCGGCAACGACCGCGACAACCGCGCCGCCGTGCGCGCCGTCCCCACCGGCGAGCTGGATCTGGTCGGGCTGGCCGTGTACGGCCCGAGGAACGCGGTGGACAAGGCCCTGAAGGGGGCGCGGATGCACTCCTGACGGCCGCGAGTGCGCTGCGCCCCCGCGTCAGACGGCGCCGACCTCGGGCTTCGCGGCGGCGACCGGGCGTTCCGTGACCAGGCGTCCGGCGACCGGCCTTTCGGTGACGGGACTTTCGCTGACCAGGTCTTCGGCGAGCGGAGAGCCCGTCGCAGGGGCGTCGGCGCCCTGGGGCCCCGTCATCGCAGGGGCGTCGGCGGCGACGGGCTCCTCGTCCGGCAGCCGCCGCATCAGCACGGCGTACCCGGCGCCCGCAGCCGTCCCGACGACCGCGCACAGCCCCCACAGCCACGCCGCGCCGAACCGGTCGATCACCACACCGGACATCACCGGGGCGACCAGGGAGGCCACCGCCCACGACAGCGTGTACATGCCCTGGTAGCGCCCGCGGCCGTGGGTGGGGGAGAGCCGGACGACGATCCCCGTCTGCGTCGGGGCGTTGACGATCTCGGCCAGCGTCCACACGCAGACGGTGAGCGCGAAGACGCCGACCGACCCGGCGAAGGCGGTGAGCCCGAAGCCGTACCCCGCGAGGACCGAGGAGATCACGAGGAGCCGTCGCGGATCGCGGTGCTCGATGAACCGCGTCACGGGGATCTGCAGCACGACGATGAGCACGCCGTTCACGGCGATCGCCATGCCGTAGTCGGCCGGCGTGAACCCGGCCGCGCCCATCGCCACGGGCAGGCCCACGCCGCCCTGCTGGAAGACGAGCGCCACGAGGAAGGACAACCCGACCACGCTCATGAACCGCCCGTCGCGCAGGACCGTCCCCAGTCCGACCAGGTCGCCGTCGCTGTCCCCCTTGTCCTTCTGCACGGGCCGCGACTCGGGCAGCTTGAGGAAGACGACGACCGCGCAGACCAGCGTCATCCCCGCCTCGAGGAGGAAGCCGGCCCGGTAGCTGACCTCGGCGATGAACCCGGCGGCCATGGAGGAGACGGCGAACCCGAGGTTGATGGCCCAGTAGTTCAGCGAGAAGGCGCGGACCCGGTCCTCGGGCCGCACGATGTCGGCCATCATCGCCTGCACGGCCGGACGGGAGGCGTTGGAGGCCATCCCGACGAGGAACGCGACCCCGGCGATGGCGACCGGATGCTCCACGAAGCCGAGCAGCGCCACGGAGGCGGCGGTGCAGGTCTGCGCGACGAGCAGGGTGGGTCGCCGGCCGAGCCGGTCCGCCATCACCCCGCCGCCGAGCGACGAGACGACCCCGCCCAGCCCGTGCAGCGAGGCGACGAGTCCGGCGTAGGAGGCGGAGTAGCCGCGGTCCAGCGTCAGGTACAGCGCCATGAAGGTCGCGACGAACGCGCCGAGCCGGTTGACGAGGGTGCTGGTCCACAGCCACCAGAACTCGCGGGGCAGCCCGGAGAGCGTTTCTCGGACGGCACGTCTCAGGACGGCGACAGGCATGGCGGATCCCCCGAATGTAAGCGGCGCAGGCGGCACTCAGAACTTACGAGGGGAGCGGAGGGCGGGGCCACTCGATTAACAGAAACGGTCAATCGTCGTCGGCGCACCCCCGGTATGTCCGCTGTATGAGCGGATGTACGACCGACCGGAGCCGTCGATTACGCTCGGACGCATGGCCGACGCACCGTACAAGCTGATCCTCCTCCGCCACGGCGAGAGCGAGTGGAACGCGAAGAACCTGTTCACCGGCTGGGTGGACGTCAACCTCAACGAGAAGGGCGAGAAGGAGGCGGTCCGCGGTGGCGAACTCCTGAAGGACGCCGACCTCCTGCCCGACGTGGTCCACACGTCCCTCCAGAAGCGCGCGATCCGCACGGCGCAGCTGGCCCTCGAATCCGCCGACCGCCACTGGATCCCGGTCCACCGCTCCTGGCGCCTGAACGAGCGCCACTACGGCGCCCTCCAGGGCAAGGACAAGGCCCAGACCCTCGCGGAGTTCGGCGAGGAGCAGTTCATGCTGTGGCGCCGCTCCTACGACACCCCGCCCCCGGCCCTCGAGGACGGCACGGAGTTCTCCCAGTCGGACGACCCCCGCTACGCGTCGATCCCGCCGGAGCTCCGCCCCCGCACGGAGTGCCTGAAGGACGTCGTCGTCCGCATGCTCCCGTACTGGTACGACGGCATCGTCCCCGACCTCCTCGCCGGCCGCACGGTCCTGGTCGCCGCCCACGGCAACTCCCTGCGCGCCCTGGTCAAGCACCTCGACGGCGTCTCGGACGCCGACATCGCCGGCCTGAACATCCCGACGGGCATCCCCCTCTCCTACGAACTCGACGCCGCCTTCAAGCCCCTCAACCCGGGCGGCACCTACCTCGACCCCGACGCGGCCGCGGCGGCGATCGAGGCAGTGAAAAACCAGGGCAAGAAGAAGTAACGCGACACCGGTAAGCCCCCGACCTGCGAGGAACTCGTGGGGCGGGGGCTTTTCGGCGGGGCTGCGCCGTCGCTGGGCCGTCAGGTGCGACGACGCCAACGGCGGACCCGGATGTCGAGGACGATCAGCAGCGCCACGGGGACGGCGATCTCGACGGGGGCGTCGGCCCAGAGGGCGAGTGCACCGCCGGCCGTGCCGATGAGCGCGAGCGGCAAGTCGCGGGGACAGATGTCGACGGTGACACCTGCACGTGGGACCATGTGGTCTCCTTCTGTATTTGGTTTCTGATTACGGCTTCCGAATGCGGAAACGGAAACGAATGCCGCCCATGCCCGGGCGGCATTCGCATGTGGTGAGACTTTTGCACAGATCCATCAATTCAGACAAACTTGCAGCTAGACCTAGGTCTGCTACTCACACAGTGTAAAAGTGAGAGCGGGGTCTCGATGGAGGTGTTCATTCCAGTCATGGAACGAAGCGTTCGGGGGGTTGAACAACAACTTGTTCCACAAGTTGACCTGCAAGGATGTTGGCGGTGAGGGTCTGGTATTCCATTCGGATCCCGTAGTCACTAATTCCTTCCTTGCTGGCAAGGAAGTTTCCCTCCCGCGGGAGGGAACTTGCGCGCACTATTTTTGCCTGGTCGGTTCCTTGAGGCGATCGTAAGAGCTCGTAACACGATCATGTGCGTGCCTTCTTGAGGCGTCTCCAGCAGATGAGGCTGCAGGCCAGGGAGACGAGGGCGTCGTGGAGTTCGGTTCGGCGTTCCCAGCGGATGGCGAGTCGTTTGAACTGGTGGAGCAGGGCGAAGGTCTGTTCGACGACGTAGCGGAGCTTGCCCAGGCCCTTGATGTTCGGGGCGCCCTTGCGGGAGATCACCGGCAGGATCCGGCGCTTGCGTAGTTCGTGGCGGACGGCCCGGGAGTCGTACGCCTTGTCGCCCAGCACCGCGTCGGGGCGTCGGCGGGGGCGGCCCGGACGGCCGGCCACGAGTGGGATGCCATCGACGAGAGCGAGGGTCTGGGTGATGTCGTTGACGTTCGCCGCGGTTGTGATGACCTTGAGCGGGGTGCCGCGTCCATCGCAGATCAGGTGATGTTTGCTGCCCGTCTTGCGCCGGTCGACC
>NZ_JBMNDR010000074.1:0-48298 GCF_052543235.1 Streptomyces sp. SAS_272
GTCGACGAAACCGGGGTCCTGGTGGGAGAAGCCGTTGTGGTCCTGCCGCCAGACATGCGAGGTGAGCAGGTAGTTGAGGGAGGCGATAGGCGCGCGCCAGAGCGTGCACCAGCCGCAGTCCCACGCCACGCAGTCCGGTCTCACGTGCCGCGACCTCCACCGCGTCGAGGCTCGACGGCGAGCCGTCCACTCCCACGACGACCGGGTCCATCACGACACCTCCATAATGCGCCGCGGGCCCAGCCGGCCCGCCGCCGGCTGGGCCGTGTCCCTCCTGCCAGGCTCCACCAGGCTGCGCCGCCCCGCATCAAGTGGCTGCACATCGCGCAGCCGCCCACCTCAGCCACCCTGCGGCACCACAAATCCGCGAACCGCTGGATCAGCGCCCACGAGGCCGTGACGTGGCGGCTGCCGACGGCTGGGGTCACGCTGGAAGGCAGTGAAAGGACGGCGGCACGGGAGTCTGCTGGAGGTGCCATGAGCAGTGCGCACGGGCGTGAGCCGATCGTCGTGGGTGTCGACCCCGATCCCTCGAAGCGGCTGGTACTCGCCTGGGCCGCAGACGAGGCGGATCGCCGTGGCCTGCCGGTGCGGCTCGTCCACGCCCAGGGCGTACCGACGGGCGGATACCGCACGGGCGAGGCACTGCCGTCCTGGGAGGAGTGGAACCGGGCACTGCACGAAGCGGGTGCCGAAGTACTCAAGGAGGCGGTCGCCTTCGTCGAGTCCCGGCGGCCGACGGTGGAGGTGTCGACGATGCTGGCGGAAGGAGAGCCCGCGTGGGTGCTGCGGGAGGAGGCGCGGAACGCCTCCCTGGTCGTGGTGGGCTCCTGGCATCTGCGCACCCGGCGTGAAATGTTCACCTCCGCCTCCGTGGCGCTGCCTGTCTCCGCCCACGCTCCCTGTCCGGTCGTCGTCGTTCCGGAGCCGGAGCACATCACTCAGGAGCCCGCGTACTTCGTCGTCGGCGTGGACGGCAGTCCGCACGCGGCCGTGGCGGTGGACGTGGCGTTCGAGGAGGCGGCCCTGCGCGGAGCGGCCCTCAGGGCCCTGTACGTGTGGCATCCGCCGCTCCTCGGTGTCCTGGACGAGGACGCCGCTGTGCGGGAGTGCCGCCGGGTGCTGTCCGAGACGGTCGCGGGCCGGACCGCGAGGTACCCGGGAGTGGAGCTGCACCACGAGGTCGTCCTCGGCCACCCGGTGCGGGTCCTGACGGAAGCCTCGGAACACGCGCTGGGCCTGGTCGTTGGTACCCGCGGGCACGGAGGTTTCATGGGCCTGCTGCTGGGCTCAGTGAGCCAGGGAGTGTTGCACCACGCCCACTGCCCCGTCATCACGGTCCCGGTGTGAGACGCCGAACGGCGCCATCCCCTGCCCCGTACGACCCTGGTGGCGCCGGACGGCCCGTACCACGATGAGAGGGCGCTGCCGCTCAAGGGCGGCACACCGGCCGGACGGCCGCCGAACTCACTGGAGTCCGTGATGGAAGCCTCACGCAAGGCCCTCCGCGCGATCCGACCGGCTCCGCCGGAACCGAGGGCCTCGGCGCCGTACGGGTCCGGATGATGCGCACCGGCACGGACCCGCTGGTACCAGGCGGAGGGTCGGACGCGGCGGTCGAGGTCGACGCGGCCGCCGGTTCCGGTCCGCATCCTGCGGTACGGGAGCTGGCCGCCGGTGATGTCTTCACCGCTCTGGGCACCTCTCGGCGCGGCTTGTCGGCGGACCGGGCTCGGGCGGAGCTGGAGCGGCGCGGGCCCAACGAGATGCCGCGGACGAGGCGGCGCCCCGTGTGGCGGCAGCTGGGCGCGCAGTTCACGGACCTCTTCGCGGTCGTGCTGCTCGTCGCGTCGGGGATCACCTTCCTGGCCTACGGCCTTCAGGAGCCGCGTGACGTGGGCACTCTTCAGCTCGCGGTGGCGATCCTCGGCGTCGTGGTGCTGAACGCCGCCATCGGCTTCGCGCAGGAGTACTCGGCCGAGCGCACGGCTCAGGCGCTGGAGGCGATGGTGCCCCACACCTGCCGGGTACTGCGAGGCGGCGAGCGGCTGGAGGTGCCCGCCCGGGACCTGGCGCCGGGCGATGTGGTGGTTCTGGAGTCCGGGGACGCTGTTCCGGCGGACTGCCGGGTGGTCGAGGCGCACGAGCTGACGGTGAACAACGCGCCGTTGACCGGGGAGAGCAACGCGGTGGGCCGTACGGCCGATCCGGTTGCGGCCGGACCGCCGCTGGACGCCCGCAACTGCGTGTTCATGGGAACCGACGTCGTCGCCGGATCCGGACGCGCCGTGGTCTACGCCACCGGTGCGGCGACCGAGTTCGGGCGGATCTACCGGCTGGCCGCGGCGGCCCCGCGGCAGAAGACGCCGCTGCAGCACCAGGTGGCCTCCATGGCTCGGCGGGTGGCGGGGGCGGCCCTGGCGATCGGCGCCCTGATGTTCGCCGTGCGGCTGCCCACTGGGGAGTCCCTGGTGTCCGCGCTCGTGTTCGCGCTGGGGGTGATGGTGGCGATGGTGCCGGAGGGGCTGCCCGCCACCCTGTCCGTGTCGCTGGCGATCGGCGTACGGCGGATGGCGCGCCGCCGTGCTCTGATCAAGAAACTGCTCGCGGTGGAGGCGCTCGGGTCGACCACGGTGGTGTGCACCGACAAGACCGGAACGCTCACCCAGGCCGAGATGACCGTCACCCGGGTGTGGGCGGGGGGTGCGACGCACCCGGTGACGGGGGTGGGATACGCGCCGGGCGGTGAGGTGGCCGACGCGAGGGCGGTGCGCGAGCTGCTCCGGGTGGCGGCGCTGTGCTGCAACGCTCGTCTGGTTCCGCCTCATGACGTGCAGCGCTGGCGGGTGCTCGGCGACACGACCGAGGGCGCGCTGCTCGTGGTCGCGGCCAAAGCCGGACTCGACCCGGTCGCGGAGGAGGCCGCGGCTCCGCAAGTCACCGAGTTCCCCTTCGACTCGGACCGCAAGCTGATGACCACGGTGCACAAGAACGGCGCGGGCTACCAGGCGTGCGTCAAGGGAGCGCCGGCCGAGCTGCTGGCGCGGTGCACCGACGTGGAGTGGGAGGAACACCGCGGGCCGCTGACCGAGCGGGACCGGGCGGCCGTCCTCGCGGCGAGCAACGCGCTGGCCTCGCAGGCGCTGCGGGTGCTGGCCGTCGCGCGGCGGGAGCTCGACCGGTCCCGCCCCGCGCAGGACGAGGCGGAGTCGCAGCTCACGTTCCTGGGGCTGGTCGGCATGCTGGACCCACCGCGCCCGGAGGTCGCCGAGGCGGTCGCCGCCTGCCGCGGGGCGGGCATCCGCATCGTCATGGTCACCGGCGACCACCCGCTCACCGGGGAGGCCGTCGCGCGGCGGGTGGGGATCGTAGGGGGGCCGGATCCTGTCGTGGTGACGGGCACCCGGCTCGACGCCATGAACGAGGAGGCGCTCGACGCGCTGATCGCCGAACCGTCCGAGCTTCTGCTGTGCCGGGTCAGCCCGGAGCACAAGATGCGGGTGGTCACCGCCTTCCAGCGGCGGGGTGAGGTGGTGGCGGTCACCGGGGACGGCGCGAACGACGCCCCCGCGCTCAAACACGCCGACATCGGCGTGGCGATGGGTGCGTCGGGCACCGACGTGGCCCGTGAGGCGGCCTCGATGGTGCTCCTCGACGACTCGTTCGCCTCGATCGCGGTGCGGTGCGGCTCGGCCGGGCGGTCTACCAGAACATCCGCAAGTTCCTCGTCTACCTCTTCAGCCACAACATCGGAGAGCTGGTCCCGATCCTGGCGGCGACCTTCGCCGGCTTTCCTCTGGTGCCCATCAGCGCGGTGCAGATCCTGGCGATCGACCTGGGCTCCGACGTACTGCCCGCCCTGGCCCTGGGCGCCGAGCCGCCCGAGCCCGACGTGATGGAGCGCCCGCCGCGCTCTCGCCGGGAACGGCTGTTCTCGTCCGCCGTCGTGGGGCGGATCCTGTTCCTCGGCGGCATCCAGGCGCTGTGCGTCACCACCGTCTTCTTCTGGCACGTCGGGTCCTCGGGCATCCCGTTCGACGACTTCACCAAGGACACGCCCGTCTACCGGGAAGCGATCACCATGGTCCAGGCCGGGATCGTGCTCAGCCAGTTCTTCAACGCGCTCGCGGTGCGCACCGACCGCCAGAGCATCCTGAACGTGGGGCTGCTGTCCAATCCGGCCCTGCTGGCGGCCGGCGGCTTCGGCATCGCCCTCATGGCCGCGATCAGCTATGTGCCGCTGCTGCAGGACGTCTTCCACACCGCTCCGCTCGACGCCGCCGACTGGGCGGTACTGACCGGGCTCGGAACCCTGCCCCTGATCGCGGACGAAGTCCGCAAGTGGTGGCTGCGCCGCCGCGCCGACCCCCCGAAGGGAGCTCAGCGGTGAAGGTGATCGTGGTCGGCTGCGGACGGGTGGGCGCCGCCCTCGCCGGTCTGCTCGCCTCCGAAGGGCACGACGTGCAGGTCGTCGACCGGCGGCCCAAGGCGGGCCGGCGGCTGCCCGACAGCCCCCGCATCAGCTTCCACAAGGGCAACGGCTACAGCCGCTCCGTCCTCGAGGCCGCCGGCATCGAGCACGCGGACGCCTTCGTCGCCGTCACCTCCGGGGACAACAGCAACATCGTCAGCGCGCGCACGGCGAAGGAGACCTACCGGGTGCCGAACGTCCTCGCCCGCATCTACGACCCCCGACGCGCCGACATCTACCGCGATCTCGGCATCCCCACCATCGCCAGCGTCCGCTGGACGGTCCACCAGATCCACCAGATGCTGCTGCACCGCCATCTCTCCCCCGAAATCAGCTTCGGCAACGGTGAGACCTTGCTCTACCGCTCCGAACTGCCCGCTTATCTGACCGGGCGGCCGCTGACCGAGTTCGAGGTCGACGGCGAGATCCGCGTCGTCGAGGTCACCCGCGCGGGGCGCTCCCTGATCCCCGCGCACAGCACGCCCGCGCGGGCGGGCGACCTGGTCACCTTCGCCGTCGCCGCGACCGCGCTCGGCCGGCTGCGCGGCTTTCTCGACAAGGAGCTGGGGACGTGAACGTGATCATCGCCGGGGCCGGGCGGCTCGGCGCCCAGATCGCCCAGGTGCTCGCGGCCGCCCACAACGAGGTGACGCTGATCGACGCCGACGACGACCGCCTCGCCGAACTGGCGGGCCGCGTCTCCGTGCGGCTCGTCGCAGGGGACGCCTGCGAACCCGACCTCCTGGAGCACGCCGGAGCGCTGACCGCCGACCTCCTCATCGCCACCACCGGGGACGACGAGGACAACCTCGTCATCAGCCTGCTCGCCAAACGGCAGTTCTCGGTGCCCCGCGTGGCCGCCCGGTGCAACGACGCCGACAACGCCTGGCTGTTCGACGGCCGCTGGGGCGTCGACGTCGCCGTTCCCGCCGCCACCCCGCTGATCTCCCTCATCGAGGAGGCCACCGGGGCCACCGACACGGTCGCCCTGCTGCGGCTCAGCAAGGCCGGCGTCGACGTCATCGAAACGGCCATCACCCCGCGGTCCAGGGCGGCGGGCCGTGCCCTGGGCGACGTCCCGTTGCCCGAGGGGACGGTCGTCGCCACGATCGTCCGCGACGGACAACCGACCGTGCCGGATCCGGCTGTGCGGCTCCGACCCGGTGACGAGATCCTGCTCGTCTCGCACGACGCGACCGAACAGGAGATCCACGCGGCGTTCCAGTGAACGGTCACCGCTCGGGGCTCCGGGCCGCCTAGCGCCGCCGGACGCCGTCCTCGTGCTCGGCCTGCTCCAGGGCGAGGTCGGCCCGGTCGAGCGCCTCCCGTAGGCGGGGAATCCAGTGGCGCCGCAGGGCGCGGACCCGGTGCCGGGTGCTGATGACCTCGGTGCCCAGCAGTTCGGCGGCAGCATGAGCGGCGGCGTACTCGCCGCCGGCGCGCAGGGCACGGCCGTAGGCCGCTTCGGCGTGCACGAGGGCGGTGTTCGTGGGAGCGGCGGCGGTGAGTGATCGGGCGGGTACGGACACAGCGGCCGCCGCGGGGTGGCGTACCCCCGTGGAGGTGGTCCAGCGCAGTGTGACCTCGGCGGAACCGATGCCCGCGGCGGCCGCGTCGAGGGCCTGTTCCCCGCCCAGGAGGAGCCCCCTCAGCAGCCAGTCCTCGGCCTCGGACAGCAGGTCCCGCCAGGCGCGGGCTGCTGACCTCTCCGCGCTCAGCAGCCGCTCGTGCTCGGAACGCAGGATACGGAGCTTCTGCTCCAGCAGGTCGGCTCCGCGTTCGGCGACATCGAGGCTGTGCCGCAGTCGCAGCCGTCCCGCCCGACCGGGCGGTGTACTGCGGGCGCCGGTCATCGGGACGCCTCCGAGTCCGGTGCGTCCTTCGCCCCGTGGGCGTCGAGGAGCCCGGTGGGGAGCATGGAGAGCTGGCCGCGGGGCAGCGTGAGCAGGGCCCGCCAGCCGCGTTCGAGCGAGGCGTCGAGGCTGCGGGACTCGTCGCTGCGCTGGTCGGCGAAGTCCCTCAGGAACGCCTCCTCGAAGTCGAGGTAACGGCGGTCGGTGGGGCTCAGCGCCGCCTGGCCGACCAGGTCCGCGAGATCACGGACCTGCCGGGCTCGCGCCAGGGAGGCCAGCAGCTGGGCCGCGACGTCGAGGTGGTCGTCGCGGGTACGACCCGGGCCGGCGCCCTTGCGCATCAGTCGGGAGAGTGAGGACAGGGCGTCCAGCGGCGGGTACACGCCCCGCGCGTGGGTCTCCGGCGAGAGCACGATCTGTCCCTCGGTGATGTAGCCGGTCAGGTCGGGTACGGGATGGGTGACACGGCCAGGGTGCCGCCGAGGGCGAGTACGGCGATGAGGTCCACGCCTGCGTGTCCACGCCGCAGGGCAGCCAGCACCCAACCCACCGCGGGAACGATGGCGGACATGGTGCCCAGAGTCCAGAACAGATCCGCGAGACCGTCGGCATCCGTGAGCCAGGCGATGCCGCCGACGGTCAGAGCTGCCGCCGTGACGGCCAGGAGGATGGGTTCGAGCCGTGAGAACACGACGGCGGCGATCAGGCGGCGCAGCCTTGCCGCTCCAAGGGTGGTGTGGTTCATGGTGTACCTCGGTCCGTCCGGTGCGATGACGGTCGGGTCGGTCCGTTCCATCACATCGCGGCAGCCGAGCAGGCGCCAGGGACGACCGGCCCTACTCCCGGGCCGTGCGGACAGTGGACACGCGCGCCGTCACAGGGGGCAAGTCACCCGATCTGGAGGCCCAGGACGGGGCAGGCGGTGACGGCTCGGCCGGCGTGGGCGCTCAGAAGAATCTGAGAACTTCCTGTGCCAGGCTGGCGCGCCTTCGACACATCATGTGATCAACCTGCTGGAGGAACTCCCATGGGCCTTATCAACGGCCTGCCTGCGCACGTCCTGCTCGTGCACTTCGTCGTCGTGCTCGTTCCGCTGACCGCGCTGGCACTCGCGGTCGGCGCGATGTGGCCGAGCGCGGCACAGCGCATGGGCATCGTGCTGCCGCTGCTGGCCCTGGTCACCCTCGTGAGCGTTCCGCTGGCCACGCAGGCCGGGGAGTGGCTGGAGGAACACGTCGACAGCAACGCGCTGGTGCGCCGGCACGCTGCCCTCGGCGACGGCCTGCTGCCCTGGGCAGGGGGCCTGTTCGTTCTGGCGGTCTTCGTCTGGTGGGCAGCCCGCCGCACAGCCGCTTCCGCGTCCGGTACCTCGACCGGTACACGCCGTTCCGCTCCCGTGCGTATCGCGGTTGCGGTTCTGTCGCTCGTCGTGGCCGTGGGAGCCGCCGTGGACGTCTACCGCATCGGCGATTCGGGGGCGAAGGCCGCGTGGCAAGACGGCTACTCCAAGACGGCCTCGGGCGGCGACGGGGACGATGACTGACCTGCGGCGGGTTCGCCGCGACGGTCGGGGCTAGCGGGTACTGGTGCGGGCGCTCACCTGGCGTGTATCACGGGACACTGTGTGCGTCACCCGGGAGGGTCGTCGGCGTGGAGAGCCAGGCGGGGGCAAGCGGCGACGGCCCGGCGGGTGTGGGTGCGCAGATGGTCGGGGACGACTTGGTCCTCGATGACGGGGTATCCCCATTCGTCGAGGCTGATCAGCTCGGGGAGCAGCTCGGCGCACAGGCCCTGGCCCGTGCAGGCGATGCGGTCGATGCGCAGGCTTCTGGCGTGGGTCATCGCCATGTCTCCGGGGGTTTGGCGGGCGGCACGGGGACCCCGGCTGGTCGGCGGGCCGCGGCGCAGACATCGCGGGTGAGGTGCTGATCGACGTCGTCGGCGAAAGCGTGCAGCGCAGAGGCAGCGAGGCGGGGGGCGCCGTCGGGGTGGCGACAGGCGCCGCGGTCCGGCAGCAGGGCGGTACGGCGATGGAGCCGGGACAGCAGGTCCGGGTCGGCGTGTCCGGCGGCCAGCGCGGTGAAGTCCTCGGTCAGGGCGGGCAGGCCGAAGTGGCAGGGACCGCACTGGTGGGCGCTCTGGGCGGCCAGGTAGGCGAGCATCCTGGCCGTCTCGCTGAGCCCGCAGGCCGAGTGGGGAAGCGCGATGAGCACGCCCGCACCGGGCGCGGCCCCCAGGGGAGCCAGGTCACGCCGGGTGAGAGGCGTGCACACGTCTTCCGCCGAAAGCCAGGTGCCGGCGAAACCACCGAGCAGGACCGCCCTCAGAGCTTCGGTGGGCCCTCCGGCACGGTCGACGATCGTGGCGAGCGGCGTGCCGAGGGCGACTTCCTGAACACTCGAGGTGGTGACGGCGCCGGAGACGGTGACGAGTGTGGTGCCGGGCTCGTCCGGGGTTCCCGTGCGGCGGAACCAGTCGGGGCCGTGGCGGGCGATGAGGGCGAGGTGGGCGAGGGTCTCGGCGTTGTGGATGAGGGTGGGGCGGCGGGCGACGCCGCGTTCGTGGGTGCGCGGCGGACTCCCCTGCGGGCGGGCCTGGCCCCCGTTGAGCCAGCGCACCAACGCGGTCGACTCACTGGAGACGTAGGCGTGCGGAAGGGCGTGCAGGCGCAGCCGTACCGGGTCGAGGCGGGCGCGGTGTCGGTCGACCAGGGCGATGCTGAGCCGGCGGTACTGGGCGATGCGCGTGCGCGGCAGACATATGTGGACGATGTCGGCGCCGACCGCGGTCGCGGCCAGGACGGCACCGTCGAGGACCAGGTGGGGTGCGACGGCGAGCAAGAACTGGTCTTTGCCGCTGGCCGGTTCGCTCTCCATGGCGTTGACGACGACCACGGCGCGGCCACGGCGTTCCGCGACGGCCCGCAGCTTGCGCGCGGTGGGGAATCCGGCGCCGCCACGCCCGGTGAGCCCGGCCGATGCGACAGCCTCCACCAGCGGCATCGACGTCCGGCTGCCGAGAGCTGTGGCGACAGGGGGCGGCCCGTGGCGCCCGAGGTGATCGGTGAGGTCGGCCGGTCGACCGGTGGAGTGCCATCCGGCCAGCAGTCGGGCGACGGTGGAGTCGCCCGGCTCAGCGGTGTGGTCGTGGGGCGCGGGGGGCCTGGCAGTCGAGGAGTTCATCGTCCGCCTCCGAGCAGGACCGTTGTCGTGGCGGCACGTTGGGCCCAGCCCGGCTGCAGCGGCCCCGCAGCGAGGAACGCGGTCAGCGCCACGGGTACGGCGATGGCGGCCAGGGCGGCCACCAGGCGTCCGATGACCCGCCTCGGACCGGCCTTCGCCAGTCGCCACCACACGGCGCCGACCACCGACACCAGGCTGGCGGCATACAGCCACAGCTGGAGGGAAAGCCGGGTGTCGGTTCCGGTGCCGGCGCTGTGGAAGACGGCGAGCGGCCAGGCGGCGTAGGCCAGCCAGTGAACAGCTTTCCAGTGGCGCACCCGGAGCCGGCGCCGCAGCGCGCTGGTGACCAGCACCGCGAGCAGAAGGTCGAGCGCGACCGTGCCCAGGCCGAGCCAGAGTGGTCGGTAGGACGCCGAGAACGGCACCACGGATACCGCCCAGCTCAGGTGCACGAACGGATCGAGCACCGCGGTCACCACGTGGACAGCGAGGAACACCAGGGTGAGCAGGGACAGGTTGCGGTGCAGCAGCCCGACCTCGAACCGGCCGATCCGCCGTGGCGAGGTGCGTCCGCCGGAGGCGACGCCGAGCACCACGGTGGCGGTGAGCAGGATCAGGGCGAGGGTGCCGCCCGCGCGGCTCGCGTACCACAGAGGGCTGCCGGTCAGGGCGAGTGTCGTCATCGCGGGCCTCCGTGGGCGTCGGTCCGGGCGTCTGCGGGGGCGGGAGCGTGAACGTCGGGCGGCCAGCCGCCCACACGTACAACGGTGCCGTCGAGACCGGTCAGCCGGGCGGGCAGGGCGGTGGCTCGCAGCCACTCCAGAGCCCCGTCGCCGAGCACGATCGACGCCGTGCTGACAGCATTGGCGTCCACGCAAGAGGCGGCGGCGACGGTGACCGTGCGCCATGCGGATGCCGCGGGTTCGCCCGTGATCGGGTCGACGATGTGGTGCAGGACCCGTCTGTCGCGCCGCCAGGTGCGCACCTGGATGCCCGAGGTCGCCAGCGCCCCGCCAGTCACTGCCACGGCGGGACCGCCTTCCGGGACAGGGCGGGCGTGGTCGTCGGCGAGGGCGATCCGCCAGCCGCCCTCGGGTGCCGGCCCGGCGGCCGCCAGGTCGCCGCCGAGACTGACCAGAACTCCGCAGCCGGTCACTGCGGCGACCTGCTGGGCGGCGCGGTCAGCGGCCAGGGCCTTGGCGGTGGCGCCCAGGTCGAGGCGGGTGCCCGGGGGAAGGGACAGTCGGCGGGTACGCGGGTCGAAAGTGATCCGCCGCCAGCCGATCGCCGGTCGGGCCACCGGGACGGGGCGCGCGTCCTCGGGTGCCAGGGAGGCAAAAGTGCGGTCATAGCCGAGCGCGATCACCGCGCTGCCCACGGTCGGGTCCACGGCGCCGCCGGTGAGGCGGGCGGCATGCAGGGCGGCCTGCAGGGCCTCGGCGAAGTATGCGCTGACCGTCGTCGTGACACCTGCGCTCACATTCACATGCGTGAGCTCGGAGTCGGGCCGGAAGCGGCTGCAGGCGCGGTCGACAGCAGCCAGCTCTGCGCGCAGCACCGCTTCCGCGGCCGACAGGGCGGACGGGTCCGTGACCAGCAGGGCGGCCGTCGTGCCGAGGGCCGGAAAGACGAGCTGAGAGGGAGACAGGGCCGGGATGTGCGTGCTCACGACGCCCCCGTCGTGGTCTGCGGCTGCTGTTGGGTCGCAGCGGGCGGCTGGGCCGGAGGCTGCGGAGCCGGCTGCGTGACGGGAGCCGCGCCCTCCTCGTCGTCGTGCCCCTCGCCGTCCTCGTGACCGTTCGGCTCTTCGCTCCGCTCGTCGTCCTTCCCCACCGTGGCGGCAGTCGACGCCGCGGGATGATGAACCGGTGCATTCGCCGGCGCGGGGGTGGCCGAACCAGCCGGCAGCACATGCGCGTAGACGCCGCCCAGAGCCGCCGTGCCGGCCGAAGCAGTGACCGCGATCCACAGCGCGGTGCGGCGGCTGCGCTGCAGACCGCGGTCACGTGCGTGCGAGGAAAAAGCGGGGGCGGATGTCGGCGGGAAGTCTTCGGGCGAAGGGGCCATGGCAGCGCTCCTGAAGATCGGCGGCCCGGATCGGCTGCGTGCACCTCCAGGCTGTGCTCAAGGCCCCCAGGAACTCGCTCACGTCTCCTTCAGAACCGGTAAAGATCTCAACGCCCCGCCCCGCACGGGCCCACCCTCCCGCCACACGGGCAGATCCAGTACGACGGTCAGCCCGCCACCATGCGTGTCCTCCAGCCGCGCCGTACCGCCGTTGACGGTGACCAGCCGGTGCACGATGGCCAGCCCAAGGCCCGCGCCCCGGGCCTTGGGGTTACCGAACCGGCGGAAGGCGACCGCCTTCGCCTGGCCCGTCATCCCGGGTCCGTCGTCCTGCACGGACACCCGGACCGCATCCCCCACCGTGCCACGGTCAAGGGTGATGCTTCCGCCTTCGGGCACAGCGTCCACGGCGTTGGCGATCAGGTTGTCGAGGATCTGCTCCAGATGCCCCGCACCCAGCGCGACGGTCAGTGCCGGCCCTTCGGAAACGACGGTCAGCCGGACGCCGCGTTCCTCGGCGACGGGCGTCCAGGCGGCCACTCGCTCGGCCATGGCCTCGTCGACCCGCACCGCGGTCGGACGCGGTGTCGTCTGCTCGGCACGCGCGACCGCCAGCAGCCCGTCGACCAGCCGGGACAACCGTGCGATCTCCTCCTGCGCGGCGGCGAACTCCGCAGCGGTGTCGCCCCCGGCGTCGGCGGCCAGGACGTCGAGCCGCAGCCGCAGCGCGGTCAACGGGGTGCGCAGCTGATGGGACACATCCGCGATCACCGCCCGGTGGCCATGGAGCAGGGCTTCCATACGAGCCGCCATGGTGTTGAAGGTGGCAGCCAGCCGACGCACCTCCGGCGGGCCCGCCCCGACGTCGGCCCGCTCGTCGAGGGCACCCTCACCCAGTCGCCGGGCGCTGACGTCCAGCGTCGACAAGGGGCGGCTGACCCAGCGTGCCAGGCGCACAGACAGCAGCGCAGACGCGGCCAGCCCGGCGACGCCGATCGCGGCGGACCAACCCCAGATAGCCGCGACACGGGCGTCCAGCGGGTCGGCGGAGCGGGCCAGGACGACGGCCCCATCAGGCCGGCGCACCTCTCCGGCCGGTTCGGCGGCCACAAGCCGTCCCTCGTTCTCCGGCGGCTCCGGCTCATGCCCGGCCAGCACGTCCTTCACCAGTTCTTCCGCCTCTTCTCCCTGGGCCGCCGTACAGGACGTACTGGCCACCACGCGCCCGGAGGTGTCGTACACCGCGGCGCAGTCCCCGGCCCGCGCCGCGGCATCCAGCTCCTGGCGCATGACGGTCGGCGGCTTGCTGTCGGAGAGGTGTTCCTCAGCCGCCGCGGCGATCACCCGTGTGGCCGCCCGCTGACTGTCGCGGTAGGCGACGCGCTCGCGCGCCGTCAGCGACACCGCCAGCGGGACCACCGCCAGCACCAACAGCACGGACGTGAGGACCAGGAGCGTCCAGGTGATCCGGCGCGTCACGGCTGCTCCTGCGACTCCTGGACCGTCCCGAGCCGGAAGCCCTGCCCGTAGACCGTCTCTATCAGCCCCGGCATGCCGAGCTTGCGGCGCAACGCGACCACATGCACATCCAGCACCTTCGTCGGCCCGTACCAGTGGGCGTCCCACGCCCGCTCCAGGATCTGCTGCCTGGTCACCACCCGGCCCGGGTCCACGGCCAGGCACTCCAGGATGCCGAATTCCTTCGGCGTCAGCGCCACCGCACATCCGTCGACCGAGACCTGCCGGGTGCGCAGGTCCAGCGCCAGCGGCCCGTGCCGCAGGATCTCCGGCTCCGCAGGTCGCCTGCGGCGCAGCACGGCCCGGATCCGCGCCAACAGCTCGGCGAGCCCGAAAGGCTTGACCAAGTAGTCGTCGGCACCCTCGTCCAGGGCCACCACCCGGTCGGCCTCCTCGCCCCGAGCGGTCACCGCGATGATCGCGGCGTCCGATCGGGCACGAAGCCGCCGGCAGACCTCGACGCCGTCGATGTCCGGCAGCCCCAGGTCCAGCAGGACGACGTCGGGTGTTGGCGCCGACAGCGCTGCCCGTCCGGTCCGGACGCCTTCGACTCCGTATCCGGCCTGTCGAAGGCCGCGCACCAGGGGCTCCGCGATGCCACGGTCGTCCTCCACGACCAGCACCCGAGTCTCCTCGGCGTCCCCCCTGGTCTGGGCGTTCATACGGGTCACCCACCTCCCGGGTGAGGGGCTCTACTGCGCTGACTCCCCCAGAGTGCGTCAGCACCCCGTGCTGACGGTAGGGCCAAACGTCCCCGTCGACGCGAACAGCACCCACGTCGACCAGACCATAGGCTCCGACGGCCGGCGCAGCACTGAGCGTGCAGGAGACTCCGCCCTGTGCACCCCTTCCCGAACCGAATCCACTTCCACACGCTGAACTTGACGGGGAAAGACTGTGCGCAGTACTCGCCCGGCGGTCCCCTTCGCGGCCGAACTGTCTTTCGCCGTACCGGAGGGAGGACCGCGGTGCCTGGGAGGACCACGAGGTACAGCTGCCTGACCAACGCACTACGGGCGTGGCGGGAGCAGCACTCCGACGTGCACGTGCTGAAAGACGTCGGCGTGCCTACGGCACAGGCCCTGGTCCAACGCTCCGCGACCGCCGGGCCGGTGGTCGTGGGCCGGCGGCCCAGTAGCGCAAGGGAGCGGTCACGCGGGGTGCTCCTGCGTGAGTCCTTGTGCCCTGTCGCCGTCGCGCCCGCACAGGCCGGATCGGTGACGCCCCCCGGTGCCCGCTGTTCGGGCACCCCGGGGGGCGTCGCCTTCGCCCTCTTCACGTCCCACGCTCCGTCAACTCACCCGCTACGCACCCTGCCCACGCTTCGATCTGGGTGAAGTCCCGGAAGTCCTCGCCCTTTCCGGAGGGCGAAATCATTGCGGCCACCCACCCCTTCGCACCTTCTTCGAGGCAACCGCCGAAGGTGACGTGTCCGTTCGCGTCCCGTGCCGTCGGACGAAGCTGGGGGTGTCCCTGTGCCGGCGTCCGGCGTACAGACCGCCGCCGACCACGACGGCGTCGTACGGGGACAGGCTCGTCACGGAGCGGGCGGGCAGTACCTCCACTGTCAGCCCGGCCTTGCGCAGCACCTCGGCGATGGCTTCGGCTGTCTGTGCCGTCGAGCCGTTCGTCGTCCCGCAGGCCACCAGCACCTTGCCAGTCCTGCCGGTCATGGTGGTCCGCCTCCTCTCACAGCTTGCGCAGCCAGCCGTCGGCCACGTCGGTGAGCGGGGCGAGCCGGGCCGCGTGGTCCGCGAGTACTTCGGTGGCCGTACCGCCGAGATCATGCCGGGGATGGTGGGCGACGAATGCGACGGCAACGTCGTAGGTGACTGGACCGGGCGCTACCGCCACACGCTGCCGGTCGGCTGCGCGCTACGGCCCCTGAGTGCCTCGACGGCGGGCGCGGATGCCCGCGCGGCACGGTCTCGTCTTCGGCGGTCGATCCGGTGCTGTTCCGTCCATCGGGAGCTGTCGGCGGGCTCGGGCGGCGCGTCCATGCGCACCGCCCGAGCAGCACGGCGACTATTCAGGCAGCGGAAGGTGCCCGATCACCTTCTGGCCGACGAACGCGGACGTCCGCAGGGAGTGGTAGGCGTAGTCACGCATGGCGTCCTCGTAGGCGGCGATGCCGTCGAGGAGTGGCTTGTCGCCCTGGGAGATGGCGAGCAGCTGGTCGCCCAGGGTGTGCGCGTCCCGCAGCGCGGTGTTCGCGCCGATGCCCAGGGCGGGGCTCATGGCGTGGACGGCGTCGCCCATGACGGTGACATTGGAGGGTTCCCAGGCGTCGACGGGCACGCAGCTGCGGCACTTGAGGGCCTGGACGGTGGCGGTGTCCCAGAGCCGGACGGTGTCCACCAGGGCGGGGTTCCAGGTGGCGACGCGCTGGAGGGCGTGTGCCTTGAGCTTGTCGGGGCCGGCGGTGAACAGCTCGTCATCGGGGAGCATGAGGTCGGGGAGGGAATTGAAGATGCTCAGCGCGTAGTCGGCGGTGGCCTCGCGTTGGAAGCCGGGGTCCTGTTCGGCGATCAGCGGCGAGGTGGGGTCGGTGCGCTCCAGCGGGCCGAGGGTCAGCCCTGTGAAGTCGGCGTCGTAGGCCAGGGAGAAGGCGTTGAACAGCTCGGCGGGCAGCTTGGCCTTCGCCTCGTCGGTGAGATGAATCTTCGCGGCGATGTGCCGGGAGCCGAGGTCGGCGACCTGGACCTCGGGCAGGCGCTGGGCGCGGACAGCGGAGTTGATGCCGTCCGCGGCGATGAGTACGTCGGCCTCGACCGTGGCACCGTCCTCCAGCAGGACGGTGATCGTCGAGTCGGGGTGGGTGCGGTAGCCGGTGACCCGGGAGCCGAAGTGCACGGCCTTTTCCAGGCCGAGGTAGAGGATGCGGCGCAGGGTCGAGCGGCACACCACCAGGTGCTCAGGAATGTCGGTGGGCACGCCGGTGCCCTCGGTGGCCGCCCTGTCGCGGCCGGGGCGGAGGTTGAGCTGCTCGTCGAACAGGAGCATGTCCTCGCTCGGCATACCGCAGGTCGCCAGGAACAGCTCCCACAGGCGCGGCTCCAGGGCGGCGTGCAGCGCGGAGGTGCCGGTGGAGTTGATGTGGACCCGGTACCCGGCCTCGCGCGCCGCGATATTGGCGTCGCGCTCGTAGACGGCCACGTCCAGGCCGTTCTGGTTCAGATGGTGGGCAAGCGTCAACCCGGCGAGCCCGCCGCCGGCGATGACGATACGCATTCCAGACACAGTACTCCCAGTGCAGAGTTCTTCTCGTACTCGGAGCACACCAGGACTCCCCTAAAGGGGGAGGACGTTGACGCAGAGCGGAAACACTTGCCCTGTGGTCCGGACTACCAACCGGAAAGCAATTTCGTGTGCCCTGAGAGAGTACACCGAAATCCCGCCGTTATTAGCATGCCAGTCCTCTGATGTGCTGTTCTTCACTGATCTCGCACTTCTGCGGCGGTTGCCGGGGCAATAGTGAGTTCATCCTTGACGAATCGATGGAAGTCTGGTCAGGGAGCAGGGATTTGACCATTCCGAAAAATTCTGCTCACTCATTCAATGTTGTCCCGATACACATCGGAGAGAGGGAGAAGGGTTGCCCTTGCCGGGTCCGAGAAGGAATGGAAGAAAGACCGGCTGCTCTGGAGCTCTGCTCGCCAGGTACGTCGGCCCCCACCGGGCAGGTCGCCAGGTGTCGGGCTGGGCTGCGGCTGTCTCCCCTTGGGGGGTGCGTGCGGGCCGGGCACCCCGCAAGGGGAGACAGGTCGAGATCGAGGTGGCTGTTCATGTCCAGCTCGAACCGGCCGTACGAATTCACGTGGGTCCAGAACGGAGGCGACAGTGCCCGGCGGTCCGCGTCGCTGAGCTTGTCCGCCCACTTCGGATCGACCAGGACCACCTGCTCAGCAGTGTGTTGACGTGCACCAGGGCGGACTGGAGCAGGTGCAGCGCGAGCATGCTGACCTCCTGCGACTCTTTGTCCTGCCCGGCCAGTCTTCTGAGTCGGGAGTTCCTTTTATATATATGAGCTTGTGGCATGGCGCGTTCGGGGCGACCGAAGGCCGAGTTGGTGTTGTCGGTGCAGGAGCGCGCGGCGCTTGAGGGGTGGGTGCGGCGTCACTCGACGCCGCAGTCGTGGGCGATGCGGTGCCGGATCATCCTGGCTTGTGCGGACGGCATGTCCAACAGGGATGTCGGTGCCCTGGTGGGCATGACGGGGCAGTCTGTGGGCCGTTGGCGCTCGCGTTTCGTCGAGCATCGGATCGCCGGCCTGGGCGACCTGCCCAGATCCGGCGGCCCACGTTCGGTGAGCGACGAGCAGGTCGCCGCATTGGTGAAGCGGACGTTGGAGTCGATGCCGAGGAACGCCACACACTGGTCGACGAGAGCGATGGCCGAAGAACTCGGTCTCTCCCAGTCGACCGTGTCGCGGATCTGGCAGGCTTTCGGTCCGCAGCCCCATCGCTCGCAGACCTTCAAGCTGTCGACGGACCCGTACTTCGTCGACAAAGGCGCACGATGTCGTGGGCCTGTATCCGACTCTCGTAGCCACGGCACGAGCGGAAGCAGGCGCGCAGATGAATCTCAGCCGCGTCACCAACCTGTCCGGACAGCACACCTAGCGCCGCACCCGGGGCATCCCCAGACCGATCCACGAGATGATCTCCCGCTGGATCTCGTTGTTGCCGCCGCCGAAGGTGAAGATCACGGCGGAGCGGTAGCCGCGTTCCAGTTCGCCGCGGAGCACCGCGCCCGCGGAGCCCTCCTGGAGAGCTCCTGGTACCGCCACGACCTCCAGCAGCCAGGAGTAGGCGTCGCGCCGGGCCTCGGAACCGTAGACCTTGACGGCGGAGGCGTCCTGCGGGGTGAGGGTGCCGTTCTGCAGGGCTCCGACCATCTGCCAGTTGAGGAGTTTGAGGGCGTCGAGCTTCACATGCGTCTGGGCCAGCCGACGGCGCACCCAGGCCAGGTCGATGACGCGGCGGCCGTCGGCGAGCTTGGTGTCGGTCGCCCAGCGCTGCACGTCGTGCAGGGCGCGGATGGCCATGGTGCCGTGCGCGGCGAGCGTGACGCGCTCGTGGTTGAGCTGGTTGGTGATCAGTCGCCAGCCCTGGTTCTCCGCGCCGACGCGCCGGGAGACGGGAACGCGGATGTTCTCGTAGTAGCTGGCGGTGGTGTCGTGGGAGGCGAGCGTGCGGATGACGGTGCAGGAGTAGCCGGGATCCGTGGTCGGCACGAGGAGCATGGAGATGCCCTTGTGCGGCGGGGCCTCGGGGTCGGTGCGCACAGCGAGCCACACCCAATCGGCGGTGTCGCCGTTGGTCGTCCAGATCTTCTGCCCGTTGACGACGTAGGCGTCGCCGTCCCGTACCGCGCGCGTCCTGAGGGCCGCCAGGTCGGTGCCCGCGTCGGGTTCGCTGTAGCCGATGGCGAAGTCGATCTCCCCGGCGAGGATCTTCGGCAGGAAGTACGCCTTCTGCTCGTCGGTGCCGTACCGCATGATCGTCGGCCCGACGGTGTTCAGCGCCATCAGCGGCAGCGGTACGCCGGCCTGGGCGGCCTCGTCGAAGAAGACGAACTGCTCGATCGGGGTCAGGCCGCGGCCGCCGTACTCCTCGGGCCAGCCGACGCCGAGCCAGCCGTCGGCGCCGAGGCGGCGGATGGTGGCGCGGTAGAAGGCCTTCGCGCCGACCGGATCGGAGTGCCGGGCGTAGGCGTTGTCCGGCACCAACGCGGCGAAGTAGGCGCGCAGTTCGGTGCGCAGCCGCAGTTGCTCGGGCGTGTGGTCGAGGTGCACGGCGCCTCCTGGCTCCCCAAGGCCGGTGTCCTGACGGCGCACACCGTAGAACGTGTTCCAGAAATTGGGAATGCACAGAGGCGGCGTAAAGCGTGGGCGCTCCGGTTCGCCGGTCGCGGTCTGCGTCGTCGCCCCGGTCGGCGCGGCCCACGTTCGACGTGGTCACCGGCCGACGTGGTCACCGGCCGACGTGGTCACCGGTCGGCACGGTCGCCGGTCGGTCCGAACGGTTCGGTCCAGCGGCGCGGCCTGTTCAGTTCAGCGTCCGGATGAAGTCCGTGCAGACCTGCGCGCACGCCCGGCAGGCCGCCGCGCCCTCCTCGGCGCCGGGGTACCCGTCGAAGGCGTGCGCGCACTCCAGGCAGACGGTGCGGCACCACTCCAACTGGGCGCGGATGCCGTCCTCGTCCATCCGGTTCTCCTCGGACAGCACGCGGCAGGTCGCGTCGCAGACCTCCGCGCACATGATGCCCTTGCGGCGCACCAGCGCCTTCCGGTCGGTTCCGTCCGGGTCCACGAGGCTCGCGCGCAGCGCACACGCCTGCGCACACTCGGTGCAGGCCTGTGCGCAGGCGAAGCGGTCCTCCAGGAACCGGAAGAGCTCCTGCTGGGATGTCGTCGAAGTCACGTCTGAGCGGGTAGCCGGTGCGGGCCGAGCCAAACCGGCCGCCGACGCCGAGGACCCAACGGGCGGCACGGACGGCACCGGCGGAACGGGCGACACCGGCGGCGCTGGCGGAACGGGCGACACCGGCGGCGCCGGCCGCACCGATTCAGGAGCACCAGGGCCGCCGGCGATCCGGAACTGGGAACGGAATGTTCGGTTTGCAGTCCTTTTCATGGGTATTTTCATGATATGACTACCGCAAGCCAGCAGCTGGCCGCCACGAGCGGTCTGCTCAGCCTCGGGCTGTTCATGGTCCCCGTGCTCCTCGTGATCGTTCTGGGCGGGAGCTTCTGGCTGGGCGCGCGCATCAAATCGCGCGAGTCGGATCGGCCGCGCCCCGAGGAACAGCCGCAGCTACCGCCCGGCGGGGCGGTGCGCGAGATCCGCGAGCACCGGGAACCCGAGGAGGTGCCCCGGACGCCGGACGGCGGACGCCCCCTCACCCCCTACGAGCTGACGAACATGCAGACCAAGGCGAGCACAGACCAGAAACGGCCGCGCTGGAGCCGCGGCAGCAGCGGGTCGTTCGGCGGCGGCGGACTCGGCGCGCACTGACGTGACCCCCCGCCGACGCCGGGTGGCCGCGGCGCCTCGGAGGGGGCGCCGCGGCCTCACGGTGTCGGTGCCGTCAGGCGCCGACGTAGTCCGCCAGGTGCTCGCCGGTGAGGGTGGAGCGGGCGGCGACGAGGTCGGCGGGGGTGCCCTCGAACACGATGCGGCCGCCGTCGTGGCCGGCGCCGGGCCCGAGGTCGATGATCCAGTCGGCGTGCGCCATCACCGCCGGATGGTGCTCGACCACGACGACCGACTTCCCGGCGTCGACCAACCGGTCGAGCAGGCCGAGCAGCTGCTCGACGTCGGCGAGGTGGAGGCCGGTGGTCGGCTCGTCAAGGACGTAGACACCGCCCTTGTCGGCCATGTGCGTGGCCAGCTTGAGCCGCTGGCGCTCGCCACCGGAGAGCGTGGTGAGCGGCTGGCCGAGGCTGACGTAACCGAGACCGACGTCGGCGAGCCGCCCGAGGACGCGGTGCGCGGCCGGCGTGGCCGCCTCGCCCGCGGCGAAGAACTCCTCGGCCTCGGTCACCGACATCGCCAGCACCTCGCTGATGTCACGGCCGCCGAGGCGGTACTCCAGCACCGACGCCTGGAACCGCTTCCCCTCGCACTCCTCGCAGGTCGTGGCGACGCCCGCCATCATCGCCAGGTCGGTGTAGACGACACCGGCGCCGTTGCACGTGGGGCAGGCCCCCTCGGAGTTGGCGCTGAACAGCGCAGGCTTCACGCCATTCACCTTCGCGAACGCCTTGCGGATGGGGTCGAGCAGTCCGGTGTATGTGGCGGGGTTGCTGCGCCGGGATCCGCGGATCGCCCCCTGGTCGACCGCCACCACGCCCTCTTTGGGCGGGATCGATCCGTGTACGAGCGAGCTCTTTCCGGAGCCTGCCACGCCGGTCACCACGACCAGCACCCCGAGCGGGATGTCGACGTCGACGCCTTGCAGGTTGTGCTCCGACGCGCCCCGTACCTCCAGCGCGCCGGTGGGCTTGCGCACCGTCTCCTTGACCGCGGCCCGGTCGTCGAGGTGACGGCCGGTGATGGTGTCGCCGGCGCGCAGTCCCTCCACGGTTCCCTCGAAGCAGACGCTGCCGCCCGCCGTGCCCGCGCCGGGGCCGAGGTCCACGACGTGGTCGGCGATGGCGATGGTCTGCGGCTTGTGTTCCACGACCAGCACCGTGTTGCCCTTGTCCCGCAGGCGCAGGAGCAGGTTGTTCATCCGGCTGATGTCGTGCGGGTGCAGACCCGTGGTGGGCTCGTCGAAGACGTAGGTGACGTCGGTCAGTGAGGACCCGAGATGGCGGATCATCTTGACGCGCTGCGCCTCGCCGCCCGAGAGCGTGCCCGAGGGCCGCTCGAGCGAGAGGTAGCCGAGGCCGATCTCCGCGAACGAGTCCAGCGTGTGCTGCAGCGCGGTGAGCAGCGGCGCCACCGACGGCTCGTGGACGCCGCGGACCCACTCGGCCAGGTCGCTGATCTGCATCGCGCAGGCGTCGGCGATGCTCACCCCGTCGATCTTCGACGCCCGGGCGCCCTCACTCAGTCGCGTGCCGTCGCACTCGGGGCAGACAGTGAACGTCATGGCCCGCTCCACGAAGGCGCGGATGTGCGGCTGCAACGCGTCGATGTCCTTGGACAGCATCGATTTCTGGATCTTGGGGATCAGGCCCTCGTAGGTGAGGTTGATGCCGTCGACCTTGATCTTGGTCGGTTCCTTGTGGAGGAGGTCGTGCAGCTCCCTCTCGGTGAACCCGCGGATCGGCTTGTCCGGGTCGAAGAAACCGCAGCCGCCGAAGATGCGGCCGTACCAGCCGTCCATGCTGTAGCCGGGGATCGTCAGCGCGCCCTCGTTGAGCGACTTGCTGTCGTCGTAGAGCTGGGTGAGGTCGATGTCGGAGACCGTGCCGCGGCCTTCGCAGCGGGGGCACATGCCGCCGGTGCGGGAGTAGGTCGCCTTGACGGCCTTCTTGGTGCCGCGCTCCACGGTGATCGCACCGCTCGCCCGCACGGAGGCGGTGTTGAAGGAGTAGGCACTGGGCGGGCCGATGTGCGGCTCGCCGAGTCTGCTGAAGAGGATGCGCAGCATGGCGTTGGCGTCGGTGGCGGTGCCCACGGTGGAGCGGGGGTCGGCCCCCAGCCGCTGCTGGTCGACGATGATCGCGGTCGTGAGCCCGTCGAGCACGTCCACCTCGGGCCGCGACAGGTTCGGCATGAAGCCCTGCACGAAGGCGCTGTAGGTCTCGTTGATCAGCCGCTGCGACTCCGCGGCGATGGTGTCGAAGACCAGGGAGCTCTTCCCCGAGCCCGAGACGCCGGTGAACACCGTCAGCCGGCGCTTGGGGATCTCGATGCTCACGTCCTTGAGGTTGTTCTCGCGCGCGCCGTGCACCCGGATCAGGTCGTGGCTGTCCGCGACGTGGGACGCGGACGACTGCGCGTCCGTCCTCCTGGCCATGCTCATCGTTTCTTCTCCCTCGAATCGCCCGGGAGCACCCGCGCGCTCCCCCGTTGCCCGGCCCGGCCCGGCCCACCCGACCGTCCGACCGTCCGACCGTCCGACCGTCCGACCGTCCGACCGTCCGACCGTCCGACCGTCCGTCCGACCGTCCGTCCGTCCGTCCGACGCCACGCTATCCACGGGCCGGGTCAGCCGCTTCTCGAATACTGATGGGTTCGGTGGCGTTCAGGTTCGAACAGGGGACGGACAGTAAACGACAACCCACAGCGGGGCCGGACCGGAGGCGCTGAGATGGCCTGATTCGTCGTGCAGGATGAGGTGGAAAATGGCCGGCGTGATGCGGGCGGAACCGGCGCGGCGCGCGAAGGCGGGGGCGGGCGCTGCGAAGCAAGGCGCGAAGCAGGACGCGCAAAAGGACGCGAAGCAGGGCGTCCGACAGGCGGGTGAGCAGAAGAAGCGGTGCGCCTGTCGGACGGCGGAGGACGCGGTCGGCGGGGCGGAGGAGCGGTTCCGGGGTCTGCTCGAGGCGGCGCCGGACGCCATGGTCATCGTCGACGACACGGGCGCCATCCGGCTCGTCAACGCCCAGACAGAGGCCCTGTTCGGGCACGGCCGTGAGGAACTGCTCGGCCGCCCGGTCGAGTTGCTGATCCCGCACCGGTTCCACGGCCAGCACACGGCGCACCGGAGCGGGTACACGACCAACCGGCAGGTGCGCCCGATGGGCGCCGGTCTCGAACTGCACGGACTCCGCAAGGACGGCACGGAGTTCCCCGTCGAGATCAGCCTGAGCCCGCTGGAGACCCCGGACGGCCTGCTGGTGTCGGCGGCCGTGCGCGACGTCAGCGACCGCAAGGCGGCAGAGGCGCGCATCAACGAGCTCGCCGCACTGGTGGAGTCCTCGCAGGACGCGATCCTCGCCAAGACCCTCGACGGGTACATCACCTACTGGAACGCGGCCGCTCAGCGCCTGTACGGGTACACGGCCGAAGAGGCCATCGGCCGGCACGTGTCGATGCTGGCCCCGCCGGAGCGGCGCGGGGAGGTCAGCGAGCTGCTCAAGCGGCTGCGACACGCCGAGAAGGTCGAGCACTACGAGACGCTGCGGCTGACGTCCACCGGGCAACTGCTGGACGTGGACGTGACGCTGTGGCCGACCCGCGACACGAGCGGCAGGGTGGTCGGGGCCTGCGCGATCGTGCGCGACATCAGCGACCGCAAGCGTGCGGAGGCCGAGCTCACCGCTCTGTACGAGCAGCAGCGGCACATCGCGCTGACGCTGCAGCGCAGCCTGATGGGGACACCGCCCGCGCTGCCCGGCCTGGCCACCGCGAGTCGCTACCGGCCGGCGACCCAGGGCGCCGGCGTGGGCGGCGACTGGTTCGACCTGATTCCGCTGGGCGCCGACCGGGTCGGTGTGCTGATAGGCGATGTCATGGGACGCGGGCTCGAAGCGGCCGCCGTGATGGGCCAGTTGAGGTCGGCGGCGCACGCGCTGGCGAAGACCGGCATGCAGCCGCGGCAGCTGATGCGGGCGCTGGACACCTGTGTCGCCGACCTCGACGTGCCCGACCAGCTCGTCACCTGCTGCTATCTGGTGATCGCCCCGGACGCGGGCACCGTGACGGTCTGCTCGGCGGGGCATCTGCCCGTCCTGGTGGCCGGGGCGGACGACGGGATCAGCGCGCTGCCCTGTCCGGTCAACGCCCCGCTCGGTGTGGGCGACGTCCTGTACGAGCAGTCCAGTTCGGAGATACCTCCGGGCGCGACGCTGGTGCTCTACACCGACGGCCTGATCGAGACGCCGGGCTGCGACATCGAGGTGCGCATCGGCGAACTGAGCGTGCTGCTGGACGATCTGTTCGTCGGCACGCCGTGTCTGGAGGCCGCCGCGGACCACGTCCTCGCAGGTCTGCTGCCGGACGCCGACAGCCACAACGACGACGTCACCCTGCTGCTGGCGCAACTCCCGGCCGCGCCGCTGGCCACCGTCACCACCCACTTCCCGGCCGTCCCGGCGTCCGTGCCGGAGGGGCGTGCCTTTCTGCACAAGGCGCTGACCTCGTGGAACTGCGCGGACAGCGCCGCCGACGCCCTCCTGCTGCTGTCGGAGACGCTGACCAACGCCGTCCAGCACGCCTCGGGGCCGGTCGTCCTGCACCTGCACCGGACGGCGACCGACCTCACGGTGGAGGTGAGCGACTGCAGCGCGCAGCTTCCCCAGCCGCGCTCGGCGATCGAGGACGAGGAGTCGGGCCGCGGTCTGATCCTGGTCCGCGCCCTCGCCGCCAGCTGGGGCGTGCGGCCGACGGACGAGGGCAAGACGACATGGTTCACGCTGAGGCTGTGAGCCCCCGGGGCGGGCCGCCGCAGCTCAGGGCGAGGGCGTCGAGGTGAGCCTGGACGTAGGGCACCGCCACCGCGTGCAGTTCGCGCTCCCCGTCGACGAAGGCCGGCTGGACGTTGACCTCGAAGACGACTCCGCCGTTCTCCACGGCCAGGTCGACGCCGGCGAAGGGCAGCCCGACCGAGGCGGTGGCGGCGACGGCGAGCTCGGCCAGCCGGGGGTCCAGGTCCGGCGGGGCGATGTGGACGGCGGTCGCGCCCTGGCAGGTGTTGCAGGGGGTGTCGGTCTCGGGCTGGAGGTGCTCGCGGGCGTGCACGACGCGGTCGCCGAGGACGAAGACGCGGAACTGGTGGCGCCGGCCGTCGGCGGTCACGTTGCCGGCGTCGCGGGAGAGCAGCCAGTCGGTGCCGCGCTCGGCGTAGTACACGGCGGCGTCCTCGAGCTGGGCCGGGGTGGTGACATGGAAGGTGTCGTTGCCGCCGGTGCCGACGACGGGCCTGGCCCAGGTGTCCCGGCCGAGCCGGTCGAACGCGTCGGCCGCCTCCTGCGGGGCGGGACGGGACAGCACGGCGGTCTCCATCTGGGCGACGCCGTCCCGGCGGAAGCGTTCGACGGTGAGGTTCTTCTCGGTCGCCGTCCGCCAGGCGTCGGGACCGGCGGCCAGGGTGACCACGCCGTGGGCTTCCAGGAGCTTCTGGAAGCCGGCGAGGCCCCGGCGGCGGTGCGGCGGGATCTCGTAGAGCAGGACGACGTCGGGCGCGACGTCGAGCCGCTCCTCGGGGACCCGCAGCCGTAACCGGTCCCCTTGGCGGGTCGCCCGCCCTGTTCCGCCGGTCGCGAAGTGCCGGGAGTCGACCCGGACGGGTGGCGCGCCGGTGAGCAGTTCCACGGCGTCGGCGAGGTACTCACGGCACCCCTCGGGTGAGGTGGGGTCGGCGATCAGGGCGATGCACGGTCGGGACACAGCGGCCTCCAGGGGCTCTCGACGCGCGCTCGTACCGCGGACGGCCCTCGCACGGCCCGAGCGGTGTCACGGGTTGGTGCCTGTCGCGCGGGTGGTCGCGCACCCGTCGCCGCGGAAGCCGCGCCGGTGTGCGGGCCGTCGCCGGTCCCGGACGGGCGCCGGGCCGGACGGCCGGTGACCAGGAGTGTGGGGCGGGCCCCGGGGATCCGTGTGCGGGGCCGGCCGACCACTGTAAGCACCGGGCGCGGCGTCGTGCCAGGGCGCACGACGGCCCGGCGTCTGCCCCTTCCCCTGCGCCGTCCGCCCCGGCCCGTGCGCCCTGGCCTGACACCCCCGGGGGCGGCGGTCCTGTCGTAGCCTCAGCCGTCCCAGGCCCTGTTCGCCGCCGCGGGAAGCTCGGTGCCACGGGCGCGGATCCGGTCGTGGTGGCGCAGTGGCGCATCCTCCACCCGCTGACGCATCGCCGCGGCGCGCACGGCGAGGCCTGGGACCCGGTCGACGACGTCCATGACGCCCATGACGTCCATGCCGAGTCGGCAGCGGTCGAGGTCGTTGCGGACGACCATGTCGAACGGCGTGGTCGTGGCGCCGATCTCCTTTTGGCATGCTCCTCGCCCGAAGGGACGAGGATTCCGGCCCTCCTGGACTGATCGCCGTGCCGCAAGCGGCACGCGCGGACCCTACGGGCCCGAATGCGCCCCGCCCACGCCGAAGCCGTCGGGGGCGGCGACCGGGCCACGGTAAGCGATCGACGCACCCGGTCCCCCCGATGCGTCTGACGCACCTGCACCGTCGAGCGCCGCGACGTGCGCGAGGTTCTGCCGGTCCTCGGCGTCCTGGCCGGCCTCGGCCGCGAACCACGCGTCAAGGATCTCCTTGAGCAGCGGCTCGGAGGTCAGACGCAGGCTGAGCGCGAGGACGTTGGCGTCGTTCCAGCGCCGGGCGCCCTCGGCGGTGCCCGCGTCGGTGCACAGGGCGGCCCGGACGCCGGCGACCTTGTTCGCGGCGATGGACGCGCCCGTGCCGGTCCAGCAGCACACGACCGCCTGCTCGGAGGTCCCGTCGGCCACGTCCCGCGCCGCCGCAGCGGAGCAGACAGCCCACCGGAGGTCGTCGCCGGCACGCAGCGCGCCGTGCGGCACCACGTCGTGCCCGCGGCCGCGCAGCTCCGCCACGAGTGCGCGGGCCACTGGTTCGTCCATGTCCGAGGAGACGGAGATCCGCATGCCGCGAGCCTACTGACGGCAGGCCCGCACTGTCGCCCCGAACGCCTCAAAGACGCGCGTCCCGTGGGACGACGTCCCGCCGGCGGGACGCGCGCACCGCCCGGCGCTGCCCGCCTGCACCGCACGCACCGCACGCACCGCACGCACCGCACGCACGATCTTCCACGCCGACCGGACGATCACTCCGCGACCGCGGGAAGCCCGCTCGGGGATCCGTCGGCGGCGCCGCCGCTGAATGCGCCCGTGAGCCCCGCCGGATTGCCGGCCGGGACGATCCCCGAGTCCAGGACGGTGCGGGCGAGCGGTTCGAGCAGATGGGCGAGGCGGGCGGTGGCGGCGGATCCCAGGGCCGTCCACGGCGTGACGGCGGCCGCGTCCGTGTCGGCCTCCACCCCGGCCCGGGCCGCCGCTCCGGCTTCGGTGAGGCATACGTCCTCGTCGAGCCAGCCGCGCTCGCGGAGTTCCCGCTGCGCCGCATGCCAGGCCGTCATGTCCCACCTGCGGGTCTGCCGCTGGAACTCCGCGTCCGACTCGCCCGCCGCACACTTGAGCACCATGGCCCCGACCGGCCCCAGGCGGCGGGCGACGAGAGCGGCGACATGGCCGTCTCCGCGGTGTTCGCGCAGGGTGGTCAGCGCCTGCCACAGCCTGACGTGCGGCTGTTCCGGGCGGGGCAGAGCCTGGTTGGCCGCGCCCAGCACGCGCCCCGCGGTGTCCGCCGCCCGCGCCGCCTCCCAGGCGAGTTCCGCGGCCTCGGCCATCTCCGGCGAGCCCACGCCCTCCGGACCGTAGAGGGCCGTCATGGCGGCGTCCACCGCCCGCCCACGTGCCGCGAGCACGTCCTCGGCCGTCGCCGCACGCCAGGCGTCCGGCAGCGCACGCGCCACCCGGTCGGGGTGAAACACGTAGAAACAACTGGTGACGACGGCCGCGGGGGCAGGCCCGAGGGGCGCCGCACGGAGGGCGAAGTAGCCCATCCAGTAGCCCCTCATCCCGAGGCCGTCGGCGGTGGCACGCACCTCGGGCGCGAAGTACACCAGCTGGTGGATCGGTTCGAACCTCTCCCACATCGCCCGTGCGACGGTGTCCTTCACCCAGTCCTCCCGACCGGTCGTTGGCTGCATCCTCGTCTGCATCTGCATCTGCTTCCGGCCACCAGCTCCGGCTTCCGCATCCGGCTTCCGCTTCCGGCCACCAGCTCCAGCCTCCGCTTCCGGCTTCCGCATCCGGCCTCCCGCTCCGGCCTCCGCTTGGGCCTCGGTGTCCCGGCCGTTCCGCTCCGGCGTGAGCCCGCGTCGCGGCAGGCCGATCTGCTCGGGCACAGACCCGGGGCGCGGACCTGGGCACAGACCCGGGCACGGACCCGGGCACCGAGAGGCAGCATCCGTCATGACGGCGGTCATAACAACCCCGCCCCCCGAAGCCGGCCTACGCGCGGACCTCGCCGTCGGCTCGTGCCGCACGGTTGTGGACGTCGGCGTCCGCCCTGGCCTAGGGTGCTGGAGAAAGCGCTTTCTAGCATGGTCATGCCAGCGTCTAGCCAGGAGCGTCGATGCCGCACACCGCACCACAGGACCCCTCGCAGCCATGGAGCCGAAAGGCGTTTCTGCGGGGCCTGACGGCCGTCGGAGCGGCCCCGCTGCTGCCGGCGGCGCTGCCCTCCGCCGCCCAGGCCGCCGACGGCGGCCCCGCTTCCGCCCGGCCGGACTTCGAGCTGGTGCGGGACGGCGTCGCCGTCGACGTGTTCCTGGACGCGGGCGCGGACCCCGCCGTGCTCCGCGCGGCCGGCGATCTGCAGGCCGACGTGGAACGGGTCACCGGGGTCCGGCCGGCCCTGCTGCGCACCCTGCCGGAACGGGCCGCGGCGCTGATCGTGGTCGGCACGCTCGGCTCGAGCCCGGTCGTGGACCGTCTCGTCGCGCGCGAGCGGCTCGGTGTGCGGCGGGTGACGGGGCGTCGGGAGGCGTCAGTGACCCAGGTGGTCGAGCGTCCCGCGCCCGGGGTGTCCCGCGCCCTGGTGATCGCCGGCAGCGACCCACGCGGCACGGTCTACGGGATCTACGACACCTCGGAGCGCATCGGGGTCTCGCCCTGGTACTGGTGGGCCGACGTGCCCGTCGAGCGGCGGGACGCGGTCGCCGTGCCCGCGGGGCCCTTCGTGCGCCGCGAACCGTCGGTCCGCTACCGGGGCGTCTTCATCAACGACGAGCAGAACCTGACCACTTGGTCGCACCGCACGCAGGAGCCGGACAAGAACATCGGTCCACGGACGTACGAGCGCCTCTTCGAGCTGCTGCTCCGGCTGAAGGCCAACTACCTGTGGCCGGCCATGCATCCGTACTCCGACTTCTTCAACAAGTACCGGGAGAACCCCGAACTGGCCGACCGGTACGGCATCGTGGTCGGCTCGAGCCATCCGGAGGCGCTGCTGCGCAACGGCGTCCACGAGTGGGCCCCGTGGGCCGAGGACCACCGGGGCGCGGACGGCACACTGCCGGTCTACGACTACACGGTGAACCCGGCGGTGATCTCCGACTACTGGCGGGCCCGGGCCCGGGAGAACGCGGCCTACGAGAGCAGCTGGACGCTCGGCATGCGCGGGCTGCACGACAGCGCGCTGGAGACGAAGAACGCCACCACGATCGCGGAGAAGGTGGCGGTGATGAACGACATCATCGCCGACCAGCGCCGGATCCTCGCGGAGGAGGTCGGGGCGGCGGCCGAGCCGCAGATCTTCATCCCGTACAAGGAGGTGCTGGACCTGTACAACGCGGGCGTCCGGGTGCCCGACGACGTCACGCTGATCTGGCCGGACGACAACCACGGCAACATGCGCCAGCTGCCGACCGAGGCGGAGCGCGCCCGTCCGGGCGGCAACGGCATCTACCACCACCTCTCCTACTGGGGCCGCCCGCGCAGCTATCTCTGGCTGGACACGACGCAACTGGCCAAGGTGTGGCAGGAGTTGCGCAGGGTGTACGAGCACCGGGCCGACCGGATGTGGATCTTCAACGTAGGCGACCTGAAGTCGATCGAGACGGGCCTGTCCTTCTCCATGGACATGGCCTGGGACGTGGACCGGTGGACGGCCGGGAACGTCGAGGACTTCCTCGCGGAGTGGTACGGGCGGCAGTTCGGGCTGCGGCACGGCCGGGAGATCACCTCGATCCGCACCGAGTACTACCGGCTCGCGGCGGAGCGGCGGCCGGAGTTCATCGACCGCGGCGTCTTCTCCGTGGTCCACCACGGCGACGAGGCGGGACGCCGCATGGCCGCCTACGACCGTCTGCTGCGACGGACCGCGGCGCTCGGGGACGAACTTCCCGCGGCTCTGCGGGACGCCTTCTTCGAACTCGTCCACTATCCGGTGCACGGCGCGTACCTGATGAACCTGAAGTACTACTGGGCGGACCGCAACGTCCTGGCGGCACGCCAGGGGCGCGGCGCCGGGACCAACCGCTTCGCGGACCTCGCCGAGGCGGCGCACGCCCAGGAGGCGACGCTGACCCAGCGGTACAACACCGAGGTGGCGGGCGGGAAGTGGAACGGCTGCATCAATCCGTACCCCTCCCAGATCCCGAAGGCGCCGGGGCGTCCGGCGGTCACCCGGGTCGCCCGGCGGGAGACGTCCGGGCTGGGGATCGCCGCCGAGGGGAACGAGGTCGGCGCCGCACGGCCGCTGCCGTTCTCCTCCGCGACCCGGGACCGGCGTTTCGTGGACGTTTTCAACACCGGTTTCCTCCCGCTTTCCTGGGTCGCCGAGGCGGACCGGCCGTGGGTCCGGCTGAGCACCGCGGGCGGCTCGCTCACCGAGCAGACCCGGGTGTGGATCGAGATCGACTGGCCCGTCGCACCGGAGGGCACACACGCCGTCACGGTGGCGTTCACCAGCGGTGACCAGCGTTTCGAGGTGCCGCTGACGGTCGTCCACGAGGGTGAGCGAGCGCGTCGGCGGGCGCGCGGCTTCGTCGAGGCGAACGGCTGGGTGTCGATCGACGCCGTGCACACCGAGCGCCGGGTGGCGCGCGGCGGGGCCCGCTGGCGGACCGTGCGCGGGCTCGGCCGCGGTGCGGCGGCGGTGGAGGCCGCGCCGTCCACGGCGGCCCCGGTGACCACCGACCTCGCCGCTCGTGCGCCGGAGCTGCGCTATCGGGTGCGCTTCACCAGCACCGGGACGTTCCCGGTCACCGTCTTCCGGCTGCCCTCGCTCGACGAGCGGGGTGCGCGGCGTCTCGCCGTAGCCCTGGACGACCAGCCGCCCACCGTCCTGTCCGGTCAGTCCGTGGCCACCGGAAATCGCGGTGACGCCTGGGCGCGCAACGTCGAGGAGGGGGTGGAGAAGCTGACCGCGTCGGTGACCGTCGCCGCGCCCGGCGAGCACGTCCTGCGGCTCTTCATGGTCGACCCGGCGATCGCCGTGGACCAGATCGTCATCGACACCGGCGGCCTGCCGGCCACGTATCTCGCACCGCCGGAGAGCTACCACCCGGTGTTCAACCCGGACCCGGACACGTCACCGGGACTGGACGCGCCGAGCCGGTAGCCGGCCCGTCGACGGGCGTCGCCTTCGCGGGCGACGCCCGTTGTCGGCGGGGCCGGGTCGGACGGGCCCTGACCGTCCACGACGCTCCCGCCGGGTCACGCGGTGGTGAAGTCGGCGCTGTGGTCGGCCGCCCAGACGGTGAAGGGGCGGGCGGGGTGGCCGGTGAGTTCCTCGACGGTGGAGGTGAGGGCGACGGGCTTGCCGTCGTTCGACTCCCACCAGTTCAGGAGGGCGTCGGCGTACACGCCGGGGATGTAGTCGGCCATCTCCCGCTTCCATTCCTCCCGGGTGACCCGCTGGGCCCTGACGGGGCGTCCGATGACGGCCGCGAGCTGGTCGATCTGCTGGGTGAAGGTCAGCGACCGGGGGCCGCTGAGGGTGAAGCGGCCCCCGTGGTGGCGGGGGTCGACGAGGACGGCGTGGGCGGCTTCGGCGATGTCCGCCTCGTGCACGGGGTCGGTGTGTGCGTCGGGGAAGGGCAGGCTGATCGCCCGGCCGGCCTTCACGGGCCAGGCCCAGGCCGAGGCGTTCGAGGCGAAGGAGCCCGGTCGCAGGATCGTGGTGGTGATCGGCGAGGCCAGCAGGGCGTTCTCGACGTCGAGGTGAGACCTGGCGAGCGGGTCGTTCCCGGCGTCGGGTCCGAGCACGCCGGCGGAGGACAGCAGCACGACATGCTCGACCCCGGCCTCCTGGGCGTGGTGGACGAAGTCCTTGACGCGGTCCGAACTGGCGTAGAGGAACACGGACGTGACGCCGGCCAGTGCGGCCGGGAAACAGGCCGGGTCGGTGAGGTCCAGTCGGACGGTGGGCACGCCCTCGGGGGGTGAGAGGTCGTCGGGGCGGGCGGAGCCGAGCCTGAGCGGCAGGCCGGCGTCGTGCAGCAGCGTGGTGAGGCGGGCGGCGACCGCGCCGCGGCCGCCGGTGATCAGAATCATGATGACGTCGATCTTTCTGCTGGTCAGAGGTGTGTGGTGTGTGCGGTGCGGAGCGCCTGCGGCAGTCCGGAAGCGGCTCGAATCGAATCACGTTCGTGACGAACACCGTTCGCGCCCGCCACCTCACCGTAGGGAACGAACATCGTTCGTGTCAAACACTGTTCGTTCCAAACACCGTTCGCCCAGGACTACGCTCTCCCCCATGAGCTCGCAGCCGATCAGCCGCCGCGCGCGGCCCGCCAAGGCCCCCCTCAGCCGTGACGCCGTCGTGCGGACCGGACTGCGGATCCTCGATCGCGACGGACTGGACGCGCTGACCATGCGTCGCGTCGCCAAGGAGCTGGACACCGGCCCGGCGTCGCTCTACGTCTACGTGGCCAACCGCGACGACCTCATGGCCGCCATGCTCGACGCGGCTCTCGCCCAGGTGCCCCTCCCCTCGGACGACGCTTGCGACGGTTCCTGGCAGGAACGGCTCCGGGCGCTGGCCGGCGCCGCGATCGAGGCCATGAGCCGTCACGAGGGGCTGGCCGCCGTCGCCCTCGGGGCCATCCCCAGCGGCGACCACGCCCTGCTCGTCCTGGACCGCATGCTCGCGCTGCTCAAGCAGGGCGGCCTCGACGACGTCACCGCCGCCTGGGCCGTCGACCTGCTCTATCTGCACATCGCCGCGGCCGCCGCCGAGCAGAGCGTCTACAACGCCCGGGCGACGGGCGAGGAGAACGCCGTCGCCGCGGCCGACCGCCGGTACGCCTCCCTGCCCGCGGACCGCTACCCGATGGTCACCGCACTGCGCGAGGCGCTGCTCTCGCCCGGCGACCGGGACGCCTGGGGCCTGAACGTCCTCATCAACGGCCTCCTCCACACCCCCGCCGGCTGACACGGGGCCCGCCCGCCCAGCGGCCCCGGCGAGCCCGGCCGCCCGGCCGCCCGCCCTCCCGTACGGCACGGCGCCCGACCGCGACGCGCATCCCTCCCCCATCGGGTCCCTCCCCCATCGGGCGGGCCGCACCGGGCGAGCCGCATCGGGCGGCAGGCCGCGGCGCCCGCCCGGCGCGGTCCGGCCGAGGAGCGCCGACTGCTGTCCTGACGGCGGGCGGCGGAGTGCGTCCGCGCCGTTCCGTCCGACACGGGGACACAGGGACACGGGGACACAGGGACACAGGGAACGAAAATCGCCGGTGGGCCGGCGCTGTTCGCCATGACCTCCGCTCGACGCCGGTCGGACCGGCAGAATGGAAGCAGGGACTCACCTGCTAGCCCACCTGGAGGTATCCATGAGGATGCTGATCAACGTTGCGGAGACCGTGGTCGCGGACGCGCTGCGCGGTATGGCGGCCGCCCATCCCGAGCTGACGGTCGACGTCGAGAACCGGGTGATCGTGCGGCGGGACGCGCCGGTGGCCGGGCGGGTCGCGCTGGTGTCGGGCGGTGGGTCCGGGCACGAGCCGCTGCACGGCGGGTTCGTCGGACCCGGGATGCTCTCGGCGGCCTGCCCGGGTGAGGTGTTCACCTCGCCGGTTCCCGATCAGATGCTGCGCGCGGCGGCGGCCGTGGACAGCGGGGCCGGCGTGCTGTTCATCGTGAAGAACTACACCGGCGACGTGCTGAACTTCGACATGGCCGCCGAGCTCGCCGAGGAGGAGGGCATCCGGATCGCGAAGGTGCTGATCGACGACGACGTGGCGGTGACCGACAGTCTCTACACGGCCGGGCGGCGCGGCACCGGCGCGACGCTCTTCGTGGAGAAGATCGCCGGCGCCGCCGCCGAGGAGGGCCGGCCGCTGGAGCAGGTCGAGGCGCTCGCCCGGCAGGTCAACGAGAACTCGCGCAGTTTCGGCGTGGCCCTCAGTGCCTGCACGACGCCGGCCAAGGGCAGCCCGACCTTCGAGCTGCCGCCCGGCGAGCTGGAGCTGGGCGTCGGCATCCACGGCGAGCCGGGCCGGGAGCGGCGGGCGATGATGACGTCCGGTGAGATCGCCGACTTTGCCGTCCAGGCGATCCTGGACGACTTCACGCCCCGTAACCCCGTCCTGCTGCTGGTCAACGGCATGGGCGCGACACCGCTGCTGGAGCTGTACGGCTTCAACGCCGAGGTGCAGCGCGTGCTGTCCCAGCGCGGGGTGCCGGTCGCCCGTACGCTCGTCGGCAACTATGTGACGTCCCTCGACATGGCCGGCGCCTCGGTCACCCTGTGCCAGGTCGACGAGGAACTGCTGCGGCTGTGGGACGCCCCGGTCAGGACCCCGGGGCTGCGCTGGGGGGTGTGAGGCGGAGAGAGCAGTCCGGCAGACACCGACCACGCAAGGAGATCCTGTGCTCGACGCCGACTTCTTCCGCCGTTGGATGACGGCGACCGCCGCGTCCGTCGACCGCGAGGCGGACCGGCTCACCGCCCTCGACTCGCCGATCGGGGACGCCGACCACGGCAGCAACCTGCGGCGCGGTTTCACCGCCGTGACCGCGGCGCTGGAGAAGGAGGCGCCGGAGACTCCGGGCGCCGTCCTGATCCTGGCGGGACGGCAGCTGATCTCGACGGTCGGCGGCGCCTCCGGCCCCCTGTACGGCACCTTGCTGCGCCGTACCGGCAAGGCTCTCGGGGAGGCCGCCGAGGTCGACGAACCGCAGTTCGCCGAGGCTTTGCGCGCGGGCGTCGACGCCGTCATGGCACTCGGCGGCGCCGCGCCCGGCGACAAGACCATGATCGACGCGCTGGTGCCGGCCGTCGACGCCCTCACCGAGGGCTTCGAGGCCGCGCGGGCGGCCGCCGGACAGGGGGCCGAGGCCACGACGCCGCTGCAGGCGCGCAAGGGCCGGGCCAGCTATCTGGGCGAGCGAAGCATCGGCCATCAGGATCCGGGGGCGACCTCGGCGGCGCTGCTCGTCGCCGCCCTCTGCACGGCCGGCGGGGAGTGAGGCGACGATGAGCGACGACAAGACGGTGGGCGTCGTGCTGGTCTCGCACAGCGCGGCGGTGGCCGCGGCCGTGGCCGAGCTGGCGCGAGGGCTCACGGGCGGCGGCGCGGCCGTCCCGGTCGCCGCGGCGGGCGGCACGGAGGGCGGGGGGCTGGGCACCAGCGCCGAGCTGATCTCCGCCGCCGCCGCGTCGGTCGACCGGGGCGCCGGGGTCGCCGTCCTCGCCGATCTGGGCAGCGCCGTCCTCACGGTCAAGGCGCTGCTCGCCGAGGGCGACGAACTGCCGGACACGGCACGCCTGGTGGACGCCCCGTTCGTCGAGGGCGCGGTGGCCGCGGTCGTCACGGCGGCCGCGGGCGGCGACCTCGACGCGGTGGAGGCGGCGGCCGCGGACGCGTACACGTACCGGAAGGTGTGACACCGGCGAGTCGAGTGGGGGGCGGGCCGTGCCGACGGCCCGCCCCCGGCCGCTCACTCCCCCGCCCGGCCCTTCTCGCCCTCCTCGGCCCCCTTGCCGGTCGCGACCTTCTCGTCCGCCTTGTCGGCGCCGCCCTTCTCCGCTCCCCCACCGGTCGTGCCCGTCGAGGCTTCCCGGCCCCGCCGCGGTTCCCGGGCGCTCCGCTCCGGTGACGTCCCCGAGACGCCGGTGAGGTCCGAGGCCTCGGCGTCGTCCGACGGGCCCCAGTCCTCCTCCCAGCCCGGCGGGCGGACGGGCGTCGTGTCTTCCTCGCCGTCCTCGCCGTCCCGCTCCGGGGACAGCGGCGATCCGTCCGGGCTCGCGTCCGCGGCCTCGGTGAACTGCCGGGCGAGCCGCTCCCCGACCGCCACGGCGGACGCGTGGCTCTCGATGGGGGTCGCCCTGGAGTTCTTGAACACGATGTACGTGACGCCGGACGGCGCGCCGCCCCCGCGCGGATCGGGGCGGATGCCGAGCGCCTCGGCTGCGGCGTACGAGGCCTCGCCGATGATCTCGCGCGGTCCGGTGTCTCCGACCACCGCGTACGCCACCCGGTCCCGGTAGACGACGGCGGCGACGGATCCGCCGCGCACCCCGTGGTCACGGTGGTCCCAGATCTCGCTCGCGCCCGGTACGACGATGTAGGGCAGGGAGTCGGCGCTGAGATAGCGGCCGTCGGACTGCTGGAACGCCGTGGCGGCGGAGAACAGCGGATCGGTGCGGCTGTTGCACTGCGGGCCCGGGCGGCCGTCGCAGTCGATGTCCATGTCGGCCGTCCAGAAGACCGCCTCGTCGGTGCCGCAGACCGGGATCGTGGCGGGCGCGCCGTCGTCCGTGCGGTAGCGGCCTCGGGAGACGGGAGTGCAGTCGCGGACCCGGGACAGCAGGTCGGCGGCGCGGACGGATCCCTCCTGGCGCGCCGCCGGGGCCCCGGGGGCGCCCGCGGACGGCCGCACGGCGGCGGGCGGGTTGGTCGGGGCCAGCAGGGCGAGGCCTGCCACGGCCAGTGTCAGCGACTGGACTCGCACGGTTTCGGACCCTCTCGTGGAGGCGTGGACGGACGCACTTTGACGGGCACTCGGAACAATCTGGTGTCCGCCGGGGCGCGCGGCCACTCCGAGAGGGCCGTACGGGGACCGCTGCTGACGGACCGACAGCACGACGCGTGGCCGGGGGCCACCGCGCCGTGGTGCGGCTCCGGACCCCCGGGCCACCGCGCCGGTGCACGGACGGCGACGGCCGCGGTCCACACCGTCCGCGTCAACTCGTCCGGCCTCAGGGAGAGTTCGGCAGGGACGGGGGCCTCACCGTATGCACGTCCCGCGAGGGCGGCCGTTGCGAGCGGCGGCGGACGGCCGCCCGCCACGCCCTCTTGATGTGCCCGCACCACCGCGCCATATTGGTCCGGACCATTGCCGCCGTGCCGGGCCGGGAGGCGACGCCGTGCGACGTGTTGTGCTGTGGACGACGGGATGCGCTCTGGTGTCTGCCCTGTCGGGCGGCTGCGCCGTCGGCGCGGCCGACGACGACGGCCGGGCTCCCGGCGCCCCGACCGGCGTGACGGCCGCGGCCGGCAGCGCGACGAGCGTCCACGTCATGTGGAACGCGGTCGCGGCGGAGGCCGGAATCAGCGCGTACGAGGTGTACCTGGGCGCGGAGAAGGCCGGAGAGGCGCCCGGCTCCGCGCACATGCTGGACGTCGTCCGGCTCGCCCCGTCCACCGCGTACGCCTTCACCGTGCGGGCCCGTGACGCGCGGGGCCGGCTCGGACCGCCCGGCCGGGAGGTGCGGGCCACCACTCCGGCGGCCGTGGCGGCGGACCGCTCGGCGCCGACCGCGCCGGGCGCGGTGACGGGCCGGGCTGCCGGGAGCCGGGCCGTCCAGCTGTCCTGGTCGCCCTCCGCGGACGACCGGAAGGTGGTCTCGTACGAGGTCTACCGGGGCGACGCGAAGATCCACAGTGTCGGAGCGGCGCAGACGGCGACGGTCGTCACGGGGCTGCGGCCGGGCACGAGTTACGCGTTCACGGTCCGCGCCCTGGACGCGGCCGACAACCTCTCGCCCGCAGGACCTGCGGTGCGGATCACCACGGCGAAGGGGGACGACGAGGGGACGGACACGGCGCCCGCCGACTTCCGGGCGACCGGTCACCGGGGCTCCGACGGCGGCTACTACATCGACCTGTCCTGGACGCCGCCCCGCGTGGACGGCGTGGTCACGGAATACCGGATACAGCTCGACGGGCAGCCCGCCACCTCTCTGGTGTGGGGCGGCGCCCCTCCGCGGGGGACGGCGGCGTACAGCTTCTACGCGGGCGGGGAGGCCGGGGTCGCGCACCGGGTGCGGGTGCGGGCCCGGCTGCCGGACGGCGGCTGGGGCGCGTTCTCGGCGGAGCGGACGGTGACGACGGGCCCCGGGCCATGAGACACCCCGGGCCGTACCGTCGTTGGCCCGTCCGAAGGAGTCCCTCACCTGCTCGGCGGCGGTCCGCGTGCGGGCCGGCGCAGGGGGGCGTTGGCTGCCTCTGAGGCAGCACGGACGAACCCGATCCTCGGCGGCGCAAGGGATGTACCGCCAACCGTGCCGCCGCCGGAGGACATCCCATGCGCAATTCCCGTCTGTTCGTCAGCTCAGGACTGGGCGTGGCGGTCGCCGCCGCGCTGCCGCTCGCCCTGGCCGCCGGGCCCGCCGCCGCCCGGGCGTCGGGCATCTCGGTCAGCACCACCGGCTCCACGGTGTCGGTGGTGACCGGCGCCTGCACCCAGATCAACGGCAGCTGGGGCACCGCGGCGCTGCTCACCAGCGGTCAGGGGAGCTTCGCCCAGGGGCGTCAGGTGGCCCTGTCCGGGACGGCCGCGAGCCAGTCGGCCGCGTGGTCGGCGGTCTCCCCGGGCACCTACACCGTCGTGGTCATGTGCTCCAACGGCAGCACCGCGGGCACCCAGTCCGTGATCGTCTCGACGCCGTCCACGCCGGCGCCCACCCCGACAGCCTCGCCCTCGCGCGGCGTCATGGGCGGCCTCGGCGGTGCGGCCCGTGACTACGGCCCCGTCACCATGGCGGTGGGCGGGGCGCTGGTGGGAGCCGGCGTCATCGCAGGGGCCTGGTTCCTGCGCCGGCGCTCGAAGCCCTACCGGCTGTAGTCCCGGGCCTTCGGCGAACCGGGCGCTCAGCCGGACTCGCCCTCCACGACGGGCAGGTCGCCCACGAGGGGCAGGTTCGCCAGAGCCTCGGTGAGCCACTGCGTCCAGAAGGTCTCCAGCTCGATGCCCGCGCGCAGGACCAGGTGCTGCAGCCTGGCCTGCGCGCTGTCGTCGCCGACCGGGAAGTCACGCTGCTCGATCTCCCGGTATTCGGCCAACTGCCGCCGGTGCAGCTCGAGATGACGCCGCAGGTCGGCGTCGAGACCGGCGGTGCCGACGACGGCCGCGGCCCGCAGCCGCAACAGCAGGGCGTCGCGGTGCGGCTTCGGGTCCTGCGCGGCGGCCGTCCACCGGGCGAGTTCGGCGCGGCCGGCGGGCAGGACCTCGTAGGCCTTCTTCTGCCCGCGGGCCGGCTGCTCCGCGGGCAGGGCCCGGATGTGGCCCTCGGCCTCCAGCCGTCCCAGCTCGCGATAGATCTGCTGGTGCGTCGCCGACCAGAAGTAGCCGATCGACTTGTCGAACCGGCGGGTCAGATCCAGCCCCGACGAGGAGGGCCGCTCGAGGAGGGCGGTGAGGATCGCGTGCGGGAGTGACATGCAGTCATCCTAGGGACGGTCCCGGACGGCTCCGCGTGGCCGGCCTACAGCGCCGCCGCCAGCTCGGTGCCCTGCTGGACGGCGCGCTTGGCGTCCAGTTCGGCGGCCACGTCCGCGCCGCCGATGAGGTGCACGCTGCGGCCGGCGGCGACCAGCGCGTCGTAGAGGTCGCGGCGCGGGTCCTGGCCGGTGCACAGGACGACGGTGTCGACCTCCAGGACCGTGCTCTGCTCGCCGACGGTGACGTGCAGCCCGGCGTCGTCGATCCGGTCGTAGCGCACGCCCGGGACCATGGTGACGCCCCGGTGCTTGAGCTCGGTGCGGTGGATCCAGCCGGTGGTCTTGCCGAGGCCCGCGCCGACCTTGCTGGTCTTGCGCTGCAGGAGGTGGACGCTGCGCGGCGGGGCGGGACGCTCGGGGGCGGCGAGGCCGCCGGGCCCCTGGTAGTCCATGTCCACACCCCACTGGCGGAAGTAGGCCGCGGGGTCCTCACTCGTCTTGTCGCCGCCGTCGGTGAGGAACTCGGCGACGTCGAAGCCGATGCCGCCCGCCCCGAGGATCGCGACGCGGTCGCCGACCGGCGCGCCCTCGCGCAGCACGTCGAGGTAGCCGACGACGCTCGGGTGGTCGATCCCGGGGATGTCGGGGGTGCGGGGGCTGACACCGGTGGCGACGACGACCTCGTCGTAGCCGGTCACGTCCTCGGCGGCGACGAACGTGTCCAGTCGCACGTCGACGCCGTGGGCGTCGAGCTGGTGGCGGAAGTAGCGCAGCGTCTCGTCGAACTCCTGCTTGCCGGGGACCCTGCGGGCCACGTTCAGCTGGCCGCCGATCTCGCTCGCGGCGTCGAAGAGGGTGACGTCGTGGCCCCGTTCGGCCGCGCTCACCGCGCACGCCAGACCGGCCGGGCCCGCGCCCACCACGGCGACCCGCTTGCGCAGCCGGGTCGGCGCGAGGACCAGCTCGGTCTCGTGGCAGGCGCGCGGGTTGACCAGACAGGAGGTGATCCTGCCGCTGAAGGTGTGGTCGAGGCAGGCCTGGTTGCAGCCGATGCAGGTGTTGATCGCCTCGGGCGTGCCCGCCGCGGCCTTGTTGACGAAGTCGGGGTCGGCGAGCATCGGGCGGGCCATCGACACCATGTCCGCGCAGCCGTCGGCGAGCAACTGCTCAGCCACGTCCGGGGTGTTGATGCGGTTGGTGGTGACGAGGGGCACGGAGACCGCGCCCATCAGCTTCTTCGTCACCCAGGTGTAGGCGCCGCGCGGCACCGAGGTGGCGATGGTGGGGATACGCGCCTCGTGCCATCCGATGCCGGTGTTGATGATGGTCGCGCCGGCGGCCTCGACGGCCTTGGCGAGGGTGACGACCTCCTCGAGGGTCGATCCGCCGGGCACCAGGTCCAGCATGGACAGCCGGTAGACGACGATGAAGTCCTCGCCGACCGCCTCGCGCACCCGTCGGACGATCTCGACCGGGAACCGCATCCGGTTCTCGTAGCTGCCGCCCCAGCGGTCGGTGCGGTGGTTGGTCTGCGCCGCGATGAACTCGTTGACGAGGTAGCCCTCGGAGCCCATGATCTCGACGCCGTCGTAGCCGGCCTGCCGTGCCAGTCGGGCGGTTCGGGCGTAGTCGTCGATGGTGCGCTCGATGTCGGCGTCGGTCAGCTCGCGGGGCACGAAGGGGCTGATGGGCGCCTGGAGCGGGCTGGGAGCGACCAGGTCCCGGTGGTAGGCGTAGCGGCCGAAGTGCAGGATCTGCATCGCGATCCGGCCGCCCTCGGCGTGCACGGCGTCGGTGATGATCCGGTGCTGTTCGGCCTCCGCCTCGGTGGTGAGCTTGGCGCCGCCCTCGCCCGGCCGGCCTTCGTCGTTGGGGGCGATGCCGCCCGTGACGATGAGGCCGACTCCCCCGCGTGCCCGGGCGGCGTAGAACGCGGCCATGCGCGCGAAGCCGTTCTCGGCCTCTTCCAGGCCTACGTGCATCGAGCCCATCAGGACGCGGTTGGGCAGCGTGGTGAAGCCCAGGTCGAGGGGGCTCAGCAGGTGGGGGTATCGGCTCATGGCAGGCCTCCGTGCGCGGCGGTAGTCCCTCAGTTCTAGAGGACCGCGCACGGGTTGTGCAACTAGTTGCACAATCAAGCCGGGCCGATGTGCCGCAGGTCACCGGCGACGCCGTCGCGGCGGACCTGCGGCGGACGGCGTCTCAGCGGCTCTCGAGCAGGACGTGCAGCTCGCGCTCCTGATCCCCGGAGGCCGAGGAGAGGTCGCGCACCGAGAACACCGAGTCCAGCGTGGAGCGCAGCCGTTCGATCGCCCAGTAACTGCCCTGCGCGTCGGCCTCGACCGAGGACGAGAGCCGGGCCGGCTCGGCGCAGTCGCGCGCCTCGGTGACCTCGAAGGTGCCCAGCCAGACCATCGGCCGGCTCTCGTGCAGCTGTTGCGGATCCTCGCCGCTGCCGCGGTCCGACTCGAAGCAGGCGTTCAGCGTGTCGAACACGATCCGGGCGTCCTCCTTGCTGCATCCGCTGATCTCGACGGAGACGGATTCCTCGTGCGATCGCTCGCGATCCATCGTGATCGCTCCTCTCATGGCGGTGGCGCGGCTGTGCGGGTTCCCCGCGAACCGCGCCACATCCCCAGAAAAGCACCTCTTTCCGAGCGGGACCAGCGACGCAGCGGTCGGCGGCGCCGGGCTCAGCCGCGGGTGAAGCGGTAGGTCTTGCTGTCGGTGAGCACGCAGAAGCCCGGCGAGACGACGATCACCCGCAGGGTGGCGGTCCTGCGGTCGTAGTCGACCCCCTCGGCCTCGAAGGACCCGGAGCACGAGCTGCGCAGCGGCAGCTGACGCAGTGCCGTGACATGACCGGTGACGTCCGAGGCGCCGCCCGGCGCGGCGGACAGATCGATCTGCAGGAGGGGCTTGGTGATGCCGAAGAGCGTCCCCGCGGGGTCGTCGGAGGCGCACAGCAAGGTGGTGGGGCCGGTGAAGTCGCAGCCCTGGACGTCCCGGACGGCGTGGTCGAGACGGACCGTCGAGGCCTGCGGCAGATTGGCGGAGGGCGAGGTGGCGGCGTTGGCGCCGGGGGTCGGGAAGACGAGGAAGCGGGTCATGGTGCCCCACTCGCCCGACAGCATCCACTGGCTGTCCGCAGTGATCGCCACCCAGGAGTTGTTCAGCGCCTCGCCCGGGCCGAGCGTGTGGACGTACTCCGACCACGCACCGCCCGGCGCCTGCACGCGGTACATCTTCGAGCCGGACGAGTCGCTCTGGTACGGCTCGACGTAGTAGCCGCCGTAGGAGGCGTCGGGGTCGCCGACGTGGTTCCAGCCCCGCACGGACAGGCCGATGGGGATGGTGCCGATGCCGGTGTAGCGGTTGGCGCTGTTCGCCGGCGCCTCGACGGAGGCCAGCCCCTGGCTCTCGGTCAGCGGATCGGCGCGGTCGGAGCCGATCTCGGTCCAGGTGTCGGCGGCAGCGGCGGGCGGGGCCGCCGAGAGGGCGGCGACCGCGGCGACGGACAGCGCGAGAGCCGCGGCTCGGGCGGTGCGGGCGGCGCCGGCCAGGGGGGTGCGGCGGCGGGCAGGGCGCAGGGGCATGGGTCTCCTCGTCGAGGGGGGGGTGGGCGCGCTCGGCGGACAGTCTGGCCCGGCCGCGATGGGCATGTACAGACCAAATTCATGGACGGGTTCGGACCCTGAGGAGAACAGCGCGCGAAGCCGTACTGGAGGAGCATGGAGAAGGGCCGCGCAAGGCGTGGGAGAAATGGGTTGAGCACGGTAGAACAGGGGGAGTCGGCACGGGGGACGGCGTGCCGCATCGACGTGCGGAGGCGGTGCGTGGCATGAGCGAAGCCGGATCGTCCGCAGCCGACGGCGGCCCGAGCGGGCCCAGCGGACTGCTGGACATCCTCAACGTGGCCTCGGTGGTCCTCGACACCGAGGGCCGCATCGCGCTCTGGAGCCCTCAGGCGGAGGAGCTCTTCGGCTACTCGGCGCAGGAGGCGCTCGGGCGCTTCGCGGCGCGGGTGATGGTCCACGAACGGCACGTCGACCTGGTCGTGAAGCTCTTCGCGGACGTGATGGCCACCGGCCAGAGCTGGGCGGGAGCGTTCCCCATCCGGCGCAAGGACGGCACCACCCGCCTCGTGGAGTTCCGCAACATGCGGCTGATGGACGACAGGGGCCGGGTCTACGCCCTGGGCCTCGCCGCCGACCAGACGACGGTGCGGCAGCTGGAGCGGGACGTCGCCCTGTCCACCCGCATGGTCGCGCAGTCCCCCAACGGCCTCGCCGTCCTGGACACCGACCTGCGCTACGTCTCCGTCAACCCGGCCCTGGAGCGCATCAACGGGCTGCCGGCCGAAGAGCACATCGGCCGTACCGTCCGCGAGGTACTGCCCCGGCTGGACGCGGACGCCCTGGAGGCCGCGGCGCGCCAGGTGCTGCAGACGGGGGAGCCGCTCGTCGACCGATCCACGACCGGCCGCACCCCCGCGGACCCGGACCAGGAGCACGCCTGGTCGCTCTCCCTGTACCGGCTGGAGGACGCCCGCGGCACGGTGCTCGGCGTGGCCGTCTCGGTCAGGGACGTCACCGACCGGCACCGGGCCGCCGTGGAGGCCGAGGCGGCACGCCGGCGGCTGGCCCTGATCGCCGACGCCTCCGCCCGCATCGGCACCACCCTGGATCTGGAGCGCACGGCGCGCGAGCTGGCCGACGTGGCCGTGCCGGACCTGGCGGACGTGGCCGCCGTGGATCTGCTCGACGCCGTGGTGGCGGGCCGGCGCACCAGCCTCGGGCCCGCCGAGTCGGCGGTGATCCGCGCCCTCGCGGTACGGGCCGTCGACGAGCCGGACGCGCTGCTGGCGGCCGACCGGCCCGGGCAGGTGGCGCATTACGCGCCCGACCGCCTCGTCACCGAGTGCGTGCGCTCCGGCCGGCCGGTCATGGTGGCGCACGTCGAGGAAGACGACCTCGGGCGCATCGCCCGCTCCCCGGACGCGGTGGGCCTGCTGGCCCGGGCCGGCGTGCACTCCTACCTCGCCGTGCCGCTCATCGCGCGGGGCGAGGTGCTGGGCGCCCTCGACCTCAAACGCACCCGCAACCCGCTGCCCTTCAGCCGCGACGACCTGCTGCTCGCCCGCGAGCTGGCGGCCCGCGCGGCCGTCCAGATCGACAACGCCCGCTGGTACCAGAACGCCCGGACCACCGCGCTCACCCTCCAGCGCAGCCTGCTGCCCAGCCATCCGCCCGTCACCGGCGGCCTCGAGGTCGCCTCCCGGTACCAGCCCGCGGACGCCACCACCGAGGTCGGCGGCGACTGGTTCGACGTCATCCCGCTGCCGGACGGCAAGACCGCGCTGGTCGTCGGCGACGTGATGGGCAGCGGCATCGACGCCGCCGCCGCGATGGGCCGGCTGCGCACCGCGACGACGACGCTGGCCTCCCTCGCCCTCGACCCGGCGGTGCTCCTGGAACACCTGGACCGGATCACCCAGGGCCTGGACCACTCCATCGCCACGTGCGTGTACGCGGTGCACGACCCCCGGCTGGGGAGGTGCCGGATCGCCAACGCCGGGCATCTGCCGCCGGCGCGGGTGCGCCCGGGGCGTCCGCCGGAGCTGCTCGACCTGCCGACCGGCGCGCCGCTGGGCGTGGGCGGCGTGGCGTTCTCCACGACCGACGTCGACTTCGCCCCCGGCGACCAGCTCGTGCTGTACACCGACGGTCTCGTGGAGACCCGCACCCATTCCCTGGACGAGCGCCTGGAGGCGCTGCTGGCGCTGCTCGACGATCCCGCGCGACCGCTGGAGGAGGTCTGCGACCAGCTGCTCAGCGCGCTGCACCACCCCGACAACCACGACGACGTGGCCCTGCTGGTGGCGCGCGCACTGCCTCGGCAGTGACGGCCGGCAGGGGCCGCGCGCGGCTTGGTCGGGCACTCCCCCGGGCCGCCGCGGCGCCCGATTCACAGCTCTTCGTTATCGGCTCCTTACCCGCCCCCGCGGACAATCACAGGGAGGCGTGTGCGTGACGCCGCCGTCGTGGCCGAGGAGCGTGAGCCGTGATGCAGCAGCCCGACAAGCCCGACCCCGCCGAGGCGCTCTCGACGCCGGCCGACGCCGAGGAACGGGACCGCTCCGGCCCGCGCACGTCGTGGCGGCGCAGGTCGCCCCGCGGGCGGGCGGTGATCGCGGCGACGACCGTCGCGGTCCTGGCGCTCGGCGGCGCCGTCGCGTACGCGGCCGCCTCCGACGGCTCCGGCGGTGCGCCGTCCGCATCGCCGTCCGCGTCCTCCTCGCACGGTCCCGGGGAGCGGCACGGCCACGGCGGCCCGTGGTCCGGCTTCGGCGGCGAGGCGGCCCACGGCGAGGCGACCGTGAAGGACCCCGGCACCGGCGGCTGGGTGGTCCGCGTCTGGCAGCGGGGCACGGTGCAGAAGGCGGACGACGGCCGGATCACCGTCCGGAGCGAGGACGGCGTCTCATGGACCTGGGCACTCGGTCCCGACGCCACCGGGTCCGCCCACGGTTCCTCCGGAGCCGACGCGCCGAAGAAGGGCGACACGGTGACCGTCGTCGGGTCCCGCTCCGGCGACGCCCACACGGCCGACCGCGTCCTGTCCGGCTCCCCCGACGGACATCGCCGGGACGACCGGCGCGGCGGCTTCCCCGGTCACGGCCCGTGGGGTCGCGGAGGCGACGACCGCTCACCGGGCCCCGCGGACAGCGGAGCGGCTACCTGACCCGGGTCCCGACGACGACGTGGGCGTACAGCTCCTCGTCCCGCGCCACCCGCACCGTCAGACCGCCGCGCGCGAACGCCTCGACCGCGTCCGGCGCCTGACGCTCACTGGTCTCCACCAGCAGACAGCCGCCGGGGGCCAGCCAGCATCGCGCCTCGGCGGCGACCCGGCGCAGCACGTCCAGTCCGTCGCCGCCGCCGTCGAGAGCGGCGAGCGGTTCGTGCTCGCGGGCCTCGGCCGGCAGCAGCGGGACCTCGCCGGTGGGAACGTAGGGCACGTTGGCGGCCAGGATGTCGACCCGGCCGCGCAGCCGGTCCGGCAGCGCCGTGAACAGGTCCCCCGTGTGCACGTGTCCGCCGTGGCCGACGATGTTGCCCCGGGCGCAGCGCACCGCCGTCGGGTCGATGTCCGCGGCGTGCAGGTCGACCTGCCCGAGCGACGCGGCGAGCGCGGCGCCGACCGCGCCGGAGCCGCAGCACAGGTCGACCACGACGGACGCGTGCGGCGCCGCGGCGAGCGCCTGGTCGACGAGGAACTCGGTGCGACGGCGAGGCACGAAGACGCCCGGCTCGACGCGGACGCGCAGACCGTGGAACTCGGCCCAGCCGACGACGTGTTCCAGGGGCAGACCGGCCGCACGCCGCCGCGCCATGGCGGCGGCCTCGTCCGGGGTCCGGGCGGCGGCGAGGATCAACTCCGCCTCCTCCTCGGCGAAGACGCATCCGCCTGCCCGCAGAACGGCGACCAGGGCGTCATGGGAGAGCACGGGAGAGGAGGAGGGGAGCGGCGAGGAAGCCGAGCCGGGCGGGAAGGGCGAAGACATGGGAGGCATGAAGCCAGGAAGCCTTTCGGGATCCGAAGGGCGCTCCCTCGACCGCCTACGAACGGCGGCTGACGCCGTCACGAGAGGAGAGCACCCGACCTGACACTGCGGTAATGGGTCTCACCCCCTCGCCCTCGCGCGACTGGGGACCTCCGCAGCCGGACGGCCACCCTACCCCAACGACGAGCCGCTCCCCGGAGCGCCCGGCCCACCCCGAGTCGTGCCGTTTCGCGTACGCCCGCGCCGCCGTTCGCGGGACATGCGCGAGTCGAGCCGGATTCGGTGTCGCCCTCCGCGACGGGACGCAGGCGCGCCGCCCTGAACGGCTGCCCAGCCGCAGAGGCCAGGGGTCTGCTTGTGCACTGGTCCGTTCGTGGGCGACTTCCTCGCGGACAGACCCACGAAAATCTATGTTGGCGGGAGTAGACATTGGACGACGGGCCAGTTATGGTTTCTCTCGTAGCCGAGATCAAGAAGGGCCCGGCAGAAACGAACTGCCGGGCAGCAGTACGCAGGACGGTGCGGCGGTGGAGTTCCGGAGCCAGGGGTATCGCAGGCGGCGACGGGACTGACGGCCGGACCGGGTGGCCGCAGTGATCAGGGGCCGCCACGAGCAGGACCGCAGTACCCGCAGTGCAGTTCTCCAGCGGTTCCCCGGTAAAGGCGTCTGACTGCGGGCGCGCGTACCGGGAAGTTCGGCAGTGGGGTTCCAAGCCCGAGCAGATGCAGGACGGGCGACGGGGCCGGCTGCCGGAGGGCGGCGCTTGTTCCAGGCCGCCGGCAGTACCGCAGTACCGGTTTCGCAAGTGATTGATCAGAGGGAAGAACGGAGGAGCCCGCGCCATCAGGATCGCCCGGACGAACAGTGGGTCCGGGTACCGCAGGACATCGACAGTGAGGTGGTCTCCGGTCACGCATTCGCGATCCCCGCATCCCCGGCAGTGTTCAGGTCGGGTCCGCGGAAACACGAGGCCGGCGCAACAACAGGGCCGGCAGATGGTGTAGCAAATTCCTTCGGGGCCCTGGTGCCGGTACG
>NZ_JBMNDR010000075.1:0-46705 GCF_052543235.1 Streptomyces sp. SAS_272
CCCGGGAGCGCCTCACCGTACGGGACGTCACCGCCCGGTCAGCCGACGACGGCCGACCGGGCGGGGGCATGCGCGGGCCGCAGATCGTCGACGGACACGACCTCCGTGAACCGGGGTGCGGTCTTCTCCCGCGGCGTGCGGCGCGGCGGACGGGCCGCGAGCTCCCGTGCGGCGACGGGCGCCGGCAGCGTGAACCACACGACCTTGCCGGACTCGCCGTCCGGCCGGGCGCCCCAGCTCTCGCTGACCGCGGCCACCATGGCCAGCCCGCGTCCGCAGGTGGCGAGCGTCTCGGCGGCCTTGACGACCGGCAGCCGCGGGTCGTGGTCGCGCACCGAGACGGTCAGCCGGTCGAGCAGCAGTTCCATCTCCACGACACAGGTCTTGTCGGGCTGGGCGTGCAGGTGGACGTTGGTCAACAGCTCGGTCACACCGAGCGCGGCTCGGTCTATCAGCGGGTCCATATGCCAGTAGCGCAACTGCGCCGATACGATTCTGCGGACCTGACCGATCCGCGACGGCAGGGCCTGAAGCTCCACCATGCAGTGCCTGCTTGGGTTGCTGATCACGGCTGCGACTCCCCGACTGAGGTCCGGAAGAACACGGAGTTCGGATCGAGCAGGGCGTCTGCGCAAGGCGGCCGCCTGCTGTCTTGGCCGGCGGGCTGGTTCGCAGCGTTATCGCCGGTAAACCCAGAGTGACGTGAGACCAGAGTGACGCAGCGGATGCGCTAGCGCAACTCGCGGTGATTCGGCCACCCGGGCAGGTCTCTCGCCCCCTGTGGCTCAGCCGCCGCGCCCCGCCGCCCTGCGCACGGCCTCGATGAAGCGGCGCGCCGCAGGCGGTCCGGGTTGCCCCGGCGCCGGGTCGTGCTCGCCGAGCGTCAGCAGGTACCGGTTGCCGTTGAGGTCGGCCAGCGCCCGGTCCTCCGGGGCGAACCAGGGTTTCGAGGCGCGGACCGCCTGCACGGGCGCGCTGTCGATCTCGCTGCCGTAGCTGGTCAGCAACTCCAGCCTGCCGTCGCTGATCCGGACCTGCCCGGCCCGGGTGAGCGAGCGCAGCCGCTTCCCGATGCGCACGCCCGTAGCCGTGAACTCCGGCTCCGCCATGCCTTCCCGCCCCCTCGCGTTCGAACTCGTCCCGTGATCCGCAGTGCGCCCCCGTCCGGGGCGCGCCCCGACCCGGTGCAGTCTGCCCGCGCCCGCCCTCGAGCACCAGTGCGTCCGCAGGCCCGCAAGGGGCCGTCCGGAGCATTCGTGTGAATGCGCCCCCCTCGGCGCCCGCACCCGCCCCCAGGGCCGCCTTTGAGGGCCCCAAAGGTGTGTTTATGCAGGTGAGAAGCGTGTGGAAGGTGTTTATGATCGGAGTGTCGGCCGCGCGGACCACCGTCGGCGCGAAGTCCGAAGGAGCCCCGCCGTGACCACCTCCCCACCCATCAGGACCGGTGCCACCCTCGACGTCGACCACAGTGACGCCGCCTACCGCGACTGGCTGAAAGAAGCCGTCCGCAAGGTCCAGGCGGACGCCAATCGCTCGGCCGACACCCATCTGCTGCGCTTCCCGCTCCCGGAGGCGTGGGGCATCGACCTCTATCTCAAGGACGAGTCGACCCACCCCACCGGCAGCCTCAAACACCGGCTCGCCCGCTCGCTCTTCCTCTACGGCCTGTGCAACGGCTGGATCAGGCCGGACCGCCCGGTGATCGAGGCGTCCAGCGGCTCGACGGCGGTGTCCGAGGCGTACTTCGCCAAGCTGATCGGCGTGCCCTTCATCGCCGTCATGCCGCGTACGACGAGCGCCGAGAAGATCCGACTGATCGAGTTCCATGGCGGCCGATGTCACTTCGTCGACGACTCGCGCACGATGTACGAGGAGTCGGCACGTCTCGCGACGGACCTCGAGGGCCACTACATGGACCAGTTCACCTACGCGGAGCGGGCCACGGACTGGCGCGGGAACAACAACATCGCCGAATCCATTTTCCGGCAACTGGAGTTGGAGCGGTTCCCGGAGCCCGCCTGGATCGTCGCCACGGCCGGTACCGGCGGCACTTCCGCGACCCTCGCGCGTTTCGTCCACTACACCCAGCGCGACACCCGCATCTGCGTCGCCGACCCGGAGAACTCGTGCTTCTTCGAGGGCTGGACGAGCGGCGATCCGGACGTCACCTGCGACTGCGGTTCACGCATCGAGGGCATCGGCCGGCCCCGGATGGAGCCCAGCTTCGTCCCCGGCGCCGTCGACCGCATGATGAAGGTCCCCGACGCCGCCAGCGTCGCCGGGGTGCGCGCCCTGGAACGGGCCATCGGCCGCAAGGCGGGCGGCTCGACGGGCACCGGGCTGTGGAGCGCGCTCAAGATCGTCGCCGAGATGGTGGCCGACGGCCGCCGGGGCAGCGTCGTGACCCTGCTGTGCGACCCGGGCGACCGCTACCTGGACAAGTACTACTCCGACGACTGGCTCGCCGAGCAGGGCCTGGACATCGCCCCCTACACCGCGGCGATCGAGACGCTGCTGGCCACCGGCGTGTGGCAGGGCTGAACCGGAGCGCCCCCGCCCACCCCGGCAGCGCTCAGCCGGAGAGCCGGCGGTCCAGCCGCTTGACGGCCCCGCGGAAGGACTGCCCGAGCGCCGGCCGGGCCAGCCGGAGCACCGTGCGCAAAATCCGGCTCCCGTCCGCGGCGAACGTCCACTGCACGCGCGTCCCCGCCCCGGCGGGCGCCAGCCGCCACTCCTCGACCAGTGCCCCGACGCCCGGAGCGTCGGTGGCGTCGACGCGGTAGGCGTACACCTCCGGCTCCTTCGCCGCGAGGACCGTCTCACGAAAACGCGTGCCGCCCCGCAGGCGCACCTCGCGCGCCGCCCCACCGTCCAGCGACCGAGCGGACGTCACGGCTGGAAACCACCGCGCCCATCCGGGCACGTCCTCGGCGAGCGCACGGAAGACCCGCTCGGGGGGAGCGGACATCTCCGTCGCGAAGACCAGCCGCACGGGAGCGGTCCGGACGAAGTCGAGCCCTTCGGGACGCAACCGGCGAGGCATACGCGCGACCTCCGCATGGCGGGGAAACGGGTGCGTCACCCTAGCCGCAGCCCTCTCAGATGTCTGCACCCTCGTCGGGCTCGCCCGCGACCGTCAGCCGGCGCAGGTGCTCGGAGATCTCCGCGCGCGCCGCCCCCGGCAGACCGGCGTCCGTCACGAGCGTGTCGACCTGATCCAGCGCGGCGAACGAACTCAGCCCCACCACACCCCACTTGGTGTGGTCGGCGACCACCACGACCCGGCGCGCCGACTGCACCAGCCGTCGGTTGGTCTCGGCCTCCGCGAGGTTCGGCGTCGACAGCCCGGCCTCGGCCGATATGCCGTGCACGCCGAGGAACAGCACGTCGAAGTGGAGCGCCGCGATGGCCTGGTCGGCGACCGGCCCCACCAGCGAGTCCGACGGTGTGCGCACCCCGCCGGTCAGCACGACCGTGGCCGCGCCCTGCCGGGGGCCCGCGGTGCGCTGCGCGACGTGGAAGACGTCCGCGACGCGCACCGAGTTCGTCACCACGGTCAGGTCCGGCACGTCCACCAGGTGATGGGCCAGCGCATACGTCGTCGTACCGCCCGACAGCGCGATCGCGCTGCCCGGGGCCACCATTTCCGCCGCGGCTTTGGCGATGTCCTCCTTGGCGGTCAGCTCCAGACCCGACTTCGCCTCGAAGCCCGGCTCGTGGGTGCTCGCCTCGACGACCGGCACCGCACCGCCGTGCACCTTCTCCAGCACGCCCTGCCGGGCCAGCGCGTCCAGATCACGCCGCACCGTCATGTCCGACACGCCGAGCTTGCGGGTGAGCTCGTTGACGCGGACGCCGCCACGGCGTCGCACCTCGTCCAGGATCAGGGAGCGCCGCTGCTCCGCGAGGAGGTTCTGATTCTCACTCACGTTACGCTCCGGTCCTTTCCCTCAAGCCGTCCGACGGGCCCGCTCACCTGCGGCGACGAGGACATTCACCCCCGACGCCGGTGTGCGGGCGTCCCATCCTCGCACGGCGGGGTCACAGCTGTACCACCACCCCGACGCGTGCATGCCAGTTCGGTGGGGCGCATGCCGGTCGCACACCACGGGGAGATTCCGTGACCGGAGGTGTATCACGCCTTCGAAGCAGCGATCCTTATGCCCGCACGGACACATTCGCAGGCGTGTCATGGGGGAGGTGCACATCGTGAAACCTGCCTCTTCAGGCGGAGCCGCCCTGGAACTCCTGGTCCACGGCGTGGGCGGCGCCACGCCCGAGAAGATGCTGAACGATCCGCGCACCGTGCGGATCACCGGCGACGGGACGGCGGCCGTCTACCGGCGCGCCGACGACGCCGCCGCGGACACCGGCCCCGGCGTCGACCGCGGTCGCGGCGTACCCGTCCCCGAGGCGTACGTGTGGTCCAACCTCACGTCCGGCAACGGCACCCGCGCCCTGTGGCTGCTGCTGTTGCCGTTCATGGTCGTCAACCTCGCCCACTGGATGCGCCCTGCCGCACGGGAGCGCACGCGCGCGGTGCGGGTGTACGGCCTGCTGGTGCGGCTCGCGGCGCTGAGCCTGACGGTGCTGCTGGTGGCCGCGGCCTGCGAGGTCGCCCTCGACCTGACGGCCTGGCAGTGCGCGGGCACGGCCGCCTGCGCAGAACGCCACACCTGGCTGGGCTTCCTGTCGCCGACGGTGTCGGACGGCGGCTGGTGGAGCCTGCCGGGCCGCCGTCTCGCCCTCGCCGCACTGCTGCCGACCGCGCTCACCGCACTCCTGTGGTACCTCTCCCACCGCACCTGGCGGGCGTACGAGTCCCAGGAACCCCTGGACCGCGCGCCCGAGCCCGAGACCGGCCCCGCGCACACCGCGCTCGGCCGGCCCGGATTCTGGTACGGACGCCGCCTCGTCGCCCGGCTCCGCGCCGCGCACACCGCGGCCGGCCTGCTGACGGTCGCCGCGGCGGTGGGCACGTCGGCCGTGCGCGAGGACCGCAGGCCCGGCGGCCCCGCCCTCCTCGACCTGCTGGGCCTCGCCCTGGAGACGTCCCTGGCCGCGGGCGCGATGGCCACGGTGTGGGTGGTGTGCCGCCGGGGCCGCAGCGAGCGCCGCCTCGACCGGCGCGTCGACGCCCACCTGGTGCGCGCGCTGCCGTCGGCCGCCTTGGTGCTGCTCGCCCTCACCCTCGTCTACGCCGGATGGGACCGCCCGGGCTGGAGTTCCGAGGGCCGGCTTCCGGGCGACGCGACCTTCGGCGCACTGGCCCTCGCCCAGGGCGCCCTGGTGATCGCCCTCGCCGTCGTCGCCCGCAGCCTGCACCACTGTCCGCGAAGACACGGGCCGGGCGCGCCGGCGGAGCGCTGCGCGCTGCACGGCCTCGGCGGACCCGCCGTCGCGATGCTGGCCTGCGCGCTGGGCGGCGTCATGTCCGGAGGAGTGTCGCAACGGGTGTCGGACTGGCTCGACGGCACCGGGACCTCCCTCGACGGCCCGCCGGTGCTGCTGACCTGGCAGGCGGCCGTCATCCCGGTGCTGCTCGTGGTGGTGCTGGTGCTGTGCGCGCTCCTCGCCCGGCGCACCCTGCTGCTGATCCGGGCCGAGGAGAAGGAGGTGCTCCGGACGTACGGCGTGGGATCGGGCGACGCGGCGCGCACCCGGCTCATCGCCCGGGCCCGTGCGACGGCCGCCCTCACCGACCGCGGCCCGCTCCTCGTCGCCGTCGTCGCCACCGCGACCCTGCTGCTCGGCGCGGGCGCGCTCGTCGGCGCCTTCGGCACCGGACGGACCCCGGCCCGGGCCGCGCAGACGGCTCAGCCCTTCGTGCAGGGCGCCGCCCAGAGCGCGCAGGCGCTGGGATCCTGGCTGATCGGGCTCGGTTTCATCCTGTTCGTGACCTGGGGCCGGCGCGCCTACAAGGACGTCTCCGCGCGGCGCACGATCGGCATCCTCTGGGACGTCGGGACGTTCTGGCCGCGCGCCGCGCACCCCTTCGCCCCGCCCTGCTACGCGGAGCGCGCGGTGCCCGACCTGACCTGGCGCATGGCCACCTGGACGCGTGCCACGGGCGGACGGCTGGTCATCTCCGGCCACTCCCAGGGCAGCGTCCTCGCGGCCGCGGCGGCCTGGCAGCTGAAACCCTCCGACCGCGCCCGCGTCGCCCTGCTCACCTACGGCTCCCCGATCGAGCGCCTCTACGGCCGCTGGTTCCCCGCCCACTTCGGACCGGCCGCGCTGGCTGCCCTCCACGAGGACATCGACTGCTGGCGCAACCTGTACCGGCAGACCGATCCCATCGGCGGCCCCGTACGGCTGTCCGGCGACGGCTGCGGCCCCCGGGTGGACCGTGAGCCGCTCGCCGACCCCTTGGCGTACGGCCGCAGCGAGGACCACCCGCTGCCCACGCCCGTCCTCGGGCATTCCGACTACCAGGCCGACCCGGCGTTCGCCGAGGAGCGCGAACTGCTGCTGGGGCGGCTGCGGCCCGGGACGACCGGCGGCGAGGTGCCGGTGCAGCGGTCGTGAACCGTCAGGGCAGTTCCGGCAAGTCCTCCGCGTACAGCAGGGTGAGGTCGTCCGTGCTGGGCTCCGCCACCTGCGCGACGCGGCTCGCGTGCCGCTCCACCATCGCCTCGAACGTCTGGCGGGCGGTGCGGCCGTTGCCGAAGGCAGGACCCTTCGGGAGTTCCGTGAAGTACTTCAGCAGGGCGTCCGCGGCGCCCGGACCGAGCCGGTACTCGTGCTCCTCGGCCTGCTGCTGCACGATCCGCAGCAGCTCGTCCGGGCCGTAGTCGCCGAAGGTGATGGTCCGTGAGAAACGGGACGCCACACCGGGATTGACCGACAGGAACCGCTCCATCTCCGCCGTGTAGCCCGCGACGATCACGACGACGGAGTCGCGGTGGTCCTCCATCAGCTTCACCAGGGTGTCGATGGCCTCCTTGCCGAAGTCCCGGCCCGCGTCCTCCGGCGACAGCGCGTACGCCTCGTCGATGAACAGCACGCCGCCGTGCGCCCGCTGGAACGCCTCCTGGGTGCGGATCGCCGTCGAACCGATGTGCTCGCCGACCAGGTCCACCCGGGACACCTCGACGAGATGGCCCTTCTCCAGCACGGCGAGAGCGGCGAGGATCTCGCCGTACAGGCGCGCGACCGTCGTCTTGCCGGTGCCGGGGGAGCCGGTGAAGACCAGGTGACGCTTGACGGACGCCGCCTTGAGCCCCGCCTGCTGACGGCGCCGGCCCACCTCGATCATGTCGATGAGGGCCCGCACCTCGCGCTTGACGCTGTCCAGACCGACCAGGGTGTCCAACTCGCCGAGCACGTCCTGCGAGCTCCGCGCCGACGTCTGCGGTTGCGGAGCGGCCGGCTGCGGTTCCGGCGCGGCGACGCGCTGTTCGGGCAGCACGCCGAGCAGGCCAGGGGACTGGACGGTCGTCTGGACGACGGTCTCCAGGGCCGCCGGGGCCCCCGGCCCGCGCACGCCCGCACTCTCGTCGCTGCTGCAGTCCTCGACCACGGGCGCGGACCCGGAGGCGGACTCCGCGCCGGCGTCGGCGAACTCGTAGCCGCCGCGCGCACAGCGCTCCGTCCGGCACTTGCGCAGCGTCGTGCGGCTGCCGTCTATCACGTGGAAGCCGTAGCCCCCGCTGTTGGTCACCCGGCAGTTGAGGAAGCTTCCGCGGCCGCCGGCCGACACGTAGAACCCCGCCTCGGCGGGGGAGTCGACCGTGCAGCGCTCGACGGTCGGGTCGGCGCCCTTGGTGACGATCACGCCCGTCTGCGTGCCGTCGATGGTGCAGTTGTCGAGGGTGCCGCCGCTGCCGTGGTCGCGGAACCAGGCACCGGTGGCCGCGTCCCGGATCCGGCAGTCGTCGAGCTGGGCCGTGGCGCCGTCGCTCACCGACACCGCGGTGTTGCGCACCTGGGAGAGGTCGCTGTCGACGACGTCCGCACGGGATCCGCGGTCGAGGACGAACAGGGCGTCCGGCACGTCGTGCACCCGGCAGGAGTCCAGCACCGCGGTGGCTCCGTCGCTGACCCAGACGGCAGGGTAGTCCCCGGTGCTGTCGAAGATCTCGCACTGGTTGGCGTCCACGCGCGTGCCCGGGTCCCAGACCGACAGCCCGTTGCGCCCGAACTGACGCACCGTCGTGCGGGTCAGCGTCAGGACGGACCGGGAGCGCAGGTCGACCGCGTTCTCCGGGATGTCGTGGATACGGCAGTCGGCCAGGGTGAGCACGGCGTCGGTGTCGAGAGTGACGCCGTCGGCGGTGGTGCGGTGCACATCGCAGTCGGTGAGGTGGGCCGTGGCCCGCGCGCTGACCTGGACGCCGCTGCCCCTGACCTCGTACACCTCGCAGCCCACCGCCTCGAGCGCGGTGTGGTCGCCGGTCGCGCTCAGACCCGCTCCCGCGGTGTGGTGCACACGGCAGCGCTCGAGCCGGGGCCGCGCGCCGCCGCGCACCGAGACGCCGGCCTGGCCGGCCGCGAGGACCTCGCACTCCTCGAAGACGCCGCCGCCGCCGTCGACCACGGCGATGCCGATGCCCGCAGGGTTGTCGACGGTGCACCGCCGCACCGTGGGGCGGGCGCTGCCGCGTACCTCGATGCCCGCCGCGGACCGGGTGACGATGCGCAGGTCCAGCAGCTCCGGCGTGCCCTCCTCGACGAGCACCGCGGGCGCGGCCGCGTCCTGACCCTCCACGTGCAGGTCCTGCACCACGGCCGAGGCCCGGACCGTCAGCGGCACCCCGTCCACCGGAGCCAGCCGCACGGAGCCGGGGGAGCCCTCGGGACCGCGCAGGGTCACCGACCGTTCCACGACCAGGTTCTCCCGGTACGTACCGGGAGCGATGGTGAGGACGTCGCCCTCCGCCGCGGCCTCCAGGGCTGCGGCGAGCGATGCGTACTCACCCGTGCGGCGCCGCCACCGCGATGTGCCGGTGTGCGTCACCTGGACCGTGCCCTGTGCCATGGCGTTGCTGTGCCCCCACCTCGTGGTACGCGGGTTGATGCCGAAAGCTTCGGCCGGACCACCGTAGCGTGCGCGCGGGCAGTGGGTTGACCAGAGACGAAAGGCCGTCAGCTGCCGGCGCCGGTGCGCCCCCAGTCCGGGCCCGCACGCTCCCAGGCCCGGTCCCAACGGGCGTGACGGCGGCGGACCATGCGCCAGACGACCAGCCGCCGGCCGCCCTCCACGGAGCCCGCGGTGAACAGGGCCGCGCCGAAGCCGGCGAGCACGGCGTGCGTCGTGGCGGTGGCGGAGTCCAGGGGACGGGCCACGAGACGGCCGTGTCCGTCCGTCCATATCGCGAAGCGGTCACCGGGGTGCGGGGTTCTGAGACCCGCCAGGATCGTGCCGTGCTGTGCGGTGCCGTCCGGCGCGGTCCAGTCGGCGACGACCCGGGTCCGCGTCTCCCGGCCGGTGGTCGTCTCCGGATCCACGTCCAGCGGCGAACCGGTCGCCCTGCGCACCACGGTGGCCGTGACCTCGTGGCGCGACGCGTGCTGCGCACGGACCGACTGTTGCAGAGCGCCCTGGGCCAGAGATCCGACGACGGAGCCCGCCACGGGCGCCACGAGGAGGATCAGGAGCAGGGCCGACAGGGCCACCCACGCCTCGACCAGATCCGTTCCGCGGCACAGCGGGTTGTGCCGCCACCGCCAGATTCCGCCGATAGCTCGCATCGACCGCACCCCCTTCCCGCTCCGAGACAACCCCCCGTCGGAGCCGTTCGCACGCGCGTCCCGTGAAAGAGAGAGCGAAATCACCAGGGCCGAGGATCCCGCATGAACCGCTCACGCCCTCCCAACGCCCTGGAGCCGGGCAGGGGTTCCCGCCGGTCGTCCCGCCCGTGACCGGGTGGAGCGTGGGGGACCACGACGGGCCTCAGCCGACGACGCGCACCGGATCGCCGACCCTGATCGTGCCGCGGGACAGGGGCGCCAGGTTCTGGCCGAAGACCAGCGCCCCGCCGATGCGCCGGTGTCGTCCGAGGGTGTGCAGCGGCTCCCTGCCGCGCGCCGCGGTGTCCTGGTCGGTGGTGGTGACCACGCACCGTCCGCACGGTTTGGCGACCCGGAACTCCACCTCGCCGACCACCAGACGTGACCAGCCGTCCTCGGACCACGCCTCGGTGCCCGACACGACCAGGTTCGGCCGGAAACGGTTCATCGGCAACGGCCCCTCGGCGGCGTGCTCGCCCTTTGCGACCAGTGAGTTGAGCGCGTCGAGGGACGCGGTGGCGGTGACCAGCAGCGGATATCCGTCGGCGAACGAGACGGTCTCGCCGGGCAGCGCGTACGCCGGGTCGACGGGTCTGCGGGTGGCGGGATCGTCCATGTGGACCAGCCGTACGTCCGCGTCGAGGTAGGCACTGCACCAGGCGTGCGCGGCGGTGTCGGCGAGGACCCCCTCCACCTTGTCGCGGAAGATCTCCAGCGACACCGTGGCCGCGGGATCGGGCACGGGGACCGTCAGCGGTGGCCTACCGGGCGCGGACAGCCGCAGGCCGCCGCCGGGCAGGAGCTCGGCGGCGGCCAGTGCGAGGCGCGGCTGCTGGCGTTGGGTGACGACCTTTCCCCCGTCGTCGATCAGCGCCCAGCGTCGGTCTCCGGCGAGCCCCCAGGGCTCCACGACGGCCTCACGGAGCTCCGGGCCCCGCAACGCCTTGACCGGATGGACGTGGATCGACAGCAGTTCCGCGAGAGGCATGGGGCCATTTTGCCAGGTGGCGCCGGTGACCCCGGATCGGCTCAGTAACCGCGGTACTGCTGCTGGTTGTACGGATCCTGGTACTGGGGCGCGGCGGGCCGGGGCGCGGCCGGGCGCATCGCCTCGTAGTTCATCCCGGGCCCCGCGGGACGCGGCTGCTGCTGCATCTGGGGGCCGGGGTAGCCGCGCGGCGCGACGGCCTGCGGCGGGATGTAGGCAGCCGGAGCCTGCTGCAGCGGCGCGGGCTGCTGCGCCTGCGGGTAGCCGTAGGACTGCTGGGACGGGCCTGCCGGAAGGGCGGGCAGCGCCGACGGCAACGCGGGCAGGTTGTTGCCGCCCATGTCGTACGCGGCGGGGACCCGGATCGGAGCGATCTGCGGGGTGCCCCGCTCGGCCACGAGCGAGTCGTAGATCGGAGTGTCCGGGAAGGCGGAGTAGTAGCCGCCTCCGTAGGTGGAGCGGGGGGAGGTCATGGCACATAAGGTAAGCCCACGATGTGCTGGTTGGGGAGACCGATAAGAGGGTTGATTTCCGTGTCGGTAGGAGCCTCGGATCCCCAATGCGAGCGAACTTGGCAAAAAGGGACGGCAAACGGCGCGTAGATCGTGTAAAGGCCGAGTTCCGGGCGGGTTACCGGGGGTTGGTCAGGGCTGATCGTGCGCTCCCGATGGGCGTCCGCCGTCCCTCGGAATAGGTTGGCCGGTAGACAACCCGAGGGGCGCCGGGGCCTACGGCCGGGTGCACCGACACGCGAGGGGGGCGTACATGTCAATGTCGAAGGGGTCCAATGTCCCGGTGCCGACCACGGCGCTGCGCGTCGAGCTGGGCTGGCGCTCCGGACCGGGCGTTCCCGACGCGGACGCGTCGGCGCTTCTGCTGCTGGGCGGAAAGGTCCGTTCCGACGCCGACTTCGTCTTCTACAACCAGCCCGCGCACTCCTCCGGCGCCGTCCGCCACGAGGGCAAACGCGATACGGGGGGCCGGGTGACCGACGGCATCCTCGTCGACCTCGCGCGCGTGGAGCCCTCGATCGAGACCGTCGTCCTGGCCGCCTCGTCGGACGGCGGCTCCTTCGGCCAGATCCCCGACCTCTACATCGAGGTGCGCGACGCGGCGCAGGGCGCGGTCGTGGCGCGGTTCGACAGCGCGGGCGCCACGGTCGAAACCGCTTTCGTGCTGGGTGAGTTCTACCGTCGTCAGGGCGCCTGGAAGTTCCGCGCGGTCGGACAGGGCTACGGCAGCGGCCTCGAGGGCCTGGCGACGGACTTCGGCATCACCGTGGACGAGCCCCAGCACACCGCGGCCCCCGTTCCGCCCGCCCCCGCCCCCGCGGCCCCGATGCCGCCGCCCCAGCAGCCGACCATGCCCGCCTTCCCGGTCACCGTGCCCCCGCCCGTCCACCAGGCCCCGCCTCCCCCGCCCGCCCCGCCCGCGGTGCCGGGCGCGCCGGTCAGACTGACCAAGGTGACGCTCACCAAGGCCGCCCCGTCGGTGTCCCTGACCAAACAGGGCGGCACGTCGGGCGCCCTGCGCGTCAACCTCAACTGGGAGGTGCGCAAGCAGTTCTCCGGGTGGGGCAGCAAGCGCGGACGGGCGGTCGCGCTGCACAACGACCTCGACCTCGACCTGTGCGCCCTGTTCGAACTCGCCGACGGCCGCAAGGGCGTGGTCCAGGCCCTCGGCAACGCCTTCGGCTCGCTGCACCAGCCGCCGTACATCCACCTCGACGGCGACGACCGCACGGGCGCCGTGTCGAGCGGCGAGAACCTCACGGTCAACCTCGACCGCAAGAACGACTTCCGGCGCATCCTGGTCTTCGTGACCATCTACGAGGGCGCTCGCTCGTTCGCCGACCTGCACGCCACGGTCACGCTGCAGCCCCAGTTCGGCGCACCGGTCGACTTCTCCCTGGACGAGTGCACCGTCCCGTCGACCGTCTGCGCGCTGGCGCTCATCACCAACCAGGGCGGTGACCTCGTCGTCCAGCGCGAGGCCCGCTACCTGGTGCCCGAGCGCGGCGTGAGCCCGCAGCGGACCGTCGACCACGCCTATGGATGGGGCATGAACTGGACGCCCGGCCGCAAATAGGGACCCGGTCGGAGGCCGGGGCGGTTCAGCCCTCGTCGGCGACGGCGTCCGGACGTGTGTAGGTGCGGCCCTTCCAGGCCGCACCGCGCCCCCGGTAGTGCTGCACGGCGGAGTCGACCGTCATCAGCAGGTAGAGGAACGCGGTGAACGGCAGCAGGGGAGCGAGCCACAGCGGCTGCCGGTAGTGGCGCAGCATCGGGACGTACGTCCCCGCCATGACCAGCCAGGCCAGCGCCCCGCACACCGCCGTCGGCGCGCTGCCGGCCGTGAGCCCGAAGAGGACGGCGAGCGGCGGAACCAGGTACACCAGCGCCAGGCCGAGCACCGTGCCGAGCAACAGGGCCGGGCTGTGCCGCAGTTGCGCGTACGCGCTGCGCGACACCATCCGCCACAGGTCGTGCAGCCGCGGGTACGGCCGCACGCTGTCCACCCGGTCGGCCAGCCCCAGCCAGATGTGCCCGCCCGCGCCCTTCACGGCCCGCGCGAGCGCCACGTCGTCGATGACCGCCTGCCGGATCGCGTCCGGGATACGCGCCCGCTCGGCCGTCTCGGCGCGCAGCAGAACGCAGCCGCCCGCCGCGGCCGCCGTGCGCGCCCCGCGCCGGCCGATCCGGCGGAACGGATACAGCTGGGCGAAGAAGTAGACGAACGCCGGCACCACCAGTCGCTCCCACGGACTCTCCACCCGCAGTCGCGCCATCTGGGAGACGGCGTCGAAGCCGCCGGTGCGGGCCGCCGCCACCAGCTCCCGCAGACTGTCGGGCGCGTGCGCGATGTCCGCGTCCGTGAGGAGGAGGTACTCGGGCTCACGCGCGCGTGCCAGGCCGATCCCGTGCCGCACCGCCCACAGCTTCCCGGTCCAGCCCGCGGGCGGTTCGCCGGGAGAGGCCACGGTCAGCGGGAGCCCGCCGTGCCGCGCGGCGAGGTCGCGCGCCAGGTCTCCCGTGCCGTCGCGGCTGCCGTCGTCGACGAGGAAGACCTCGGCCGGTCCCGGATAGTCCTGGGAGAGCAGCGAGGGCAGGCTCGCGGGCAGCACCGCCGCCTCGTCGCGCGCGGGGACGACGACACAGACCGACGGCCACTCCCGCGGCGCCGTCCGGTCCGGCAGCCTGACGTCCGTGCGCCAGAAGAACCCCTGACAGAGCAGCAGCCACAGCCAGGCGGCCAGGGACAGGGCGGCGATCCACACGATGGCGCTCACGTGCGCAGTCTTCCCCACCCGAAGGGGCGGCAGGCGCACATCGTCTATGGTGGCCGGGTGAAGATCGCGCTCATGGACTCCGGAATCGGCCTGCTGGCGGCCACCGCCGCGGTACGGCGCCTGCGACCGGACGCCGATCTCGTGCTCTCCCTCGACCCCGACGGCATGCCCTGGGGGCCGCGTACCCCGCAGGACCTCACCGCGCGGGCGCTGGCCGTCGCCGAGGCCGCCGCCGCTCACCGGCCCGAGGCACTCATCGTGGGCTGCAACACGGCCACCGTGCACGCCCTGCCCGCGCTGCGGGCCACGCTCGAACCCGGCATCCCGGTGATCGGCACCGTTCCGGCGATCAAGCCGGCCGCGGCCGGCGGCGGCCCCGTCGCGATCTGGGCCACGCCCGCCACCACCGGAAGCCCCTACCAGCGTGGCCTGATCGAGGACTTCGCCGGCGGCGTCACGGTCGCCGAGGTTCCTTGCTGGGGGCTGGCCGAGGCCGTGGAGCACGCGGACCAGACCGCGATCGACGCCGCGGTCGCCGCGGCGGCCGCCCTCACCCCCGGGGACGTCACGACCGTCGTCCTCGGCTGCACCCACTACGAGCTCGTCGCCGACCGCATCCGTGCCGCCGTGCAGCGCACCGGCCGGCCGCCGCTGGCCCTGCACGGATCAGCCGGGGCGGTGGTCGCGCAGGCGCTGCGCAGGATCGGCGCCCGCCCCGAGCCGGAGGCCGCGGCGCTCGGTGCAGTGACGGTTCTGCTCAGCGGCCGCCCGGGCGCTCTGCCTGCGCCCGCGCTGGCCTACGCGGAAGGCCGCCTGCTCCAGGCCGTCAGCCCTGCTCCGTGACCGTCCGCCACCGACGCCCGCAGGGGCGCCCCGAGCGGAGCAGTCACCCTGCGCTACGGACTACCGGCGCAGCGAAACCTGAGTAACCTCATGAATATGAGGGACCACCCCCACGACGAGAGCATCCCGCTTCCCGACGTCCCGCATCGCGACGCCCTGCATTCCGCCGCCCCGCATGCCGACGTCTGGACGGGGCGCGCCACCAACCGCTTCCAGTGGCTGCTCGCCCTGGTCGGGGCCGCCTGTATGGCGCTCGGCGTCGAACTCGCCGTCGAGTCGGCCTGGACGTCCGGCGTCGCCCCGCTCGTGATGTCCGTCGTCGGCTGCATCGCCGCCGGGCTGCTGGTGCTCTTCGGCACCCTCGCCTTCGTCCACGTCGACCTGAAGCTCGACAAGGAGTCCCTCGAGGTGCGCTGCGGCCACATCGGGCTGCCGCGCCGCCGTATCCCGCTGGCGCAAGTCGCCGGCGCGGACTTCGAACCGCACGTCACCCCTCGTCACTGGGGCGGCTGGGGCTATCGCTGGCGGCCGGAGAAGGGCACCGCGGTCGTCGTCCGCAAGGGCGAGGGCGTGGTGCTGCGGCTGTGGGACGGCCACACGTTCACGATCACCGTCGACGACGCCGAGTCGGCGGTCCGCGTCATCCGGGAGCGGCTGCGCACCGGAGCCCCGGGCCCGGCGCGCTGACCGTCCGCCCCTCGCCGCGGTCAGCCCGCCGGGCGGTCGCCGCGCTGCAGGTCCCGCCCGCACGCCGACGGGGCTCCGTGCGCCGCGGGCCCCTCGGCGAGCGGTCGAGCGGTGGCCAGGCCGGCCAGCAGTCCCGCACCCACCGACACCGTGGTGAAACTCAGCGCGTTGCCGATCGCGGCGATCGCGGCGAGCGCCGTCAGCGTGGCGCCCGCGGTGAGGACGACGGGTGTCGGACGCTGTGACCGCCACAGCGCGAACAGCACCCAGCAGAAGACCGCCGAAAGCAGCAGCAGCCCGACCACGCCCTGCTCCGCGGCGGTCTGCAGCAGCGCCGAGTGTGGCTTGCCGTCGGAGAGCGTCGGCTGCGCCGCCGTCGTGCTGAGCTCGCCGAAGCGTCCCGGGCCCACACCGAGGGCGCTCTGGCGTCGGACCATGCCGAGGGCGTCGCGCCACAGGTCGACGCGGTGCGGCGTCAACCGGTCCGTGAGCGGGGCGGCGAGTCCGCCGGGCAGCGCGTTCCCGGCGACGGCCCAGATCAGACCGGTCACCAGGACGGCCGCCACGGCGGACGCGGCGAGCGCCGGACCGCGGTGGTGCAGCCGCCCGGCGGCCAGCGAGCACACCAGCACGGCGCAGCAGGTCACCGCGCCCGTCGTCGAGTCCAGGAGGGCCGCGGCGGCCGTCACGCCCGCGGCGAGCAGCCACAGCGCGACCCGCTGTGCGGGCACCGAGGTCGCCCAGGCGGCGCAGCACGCGGCGCCGGCCGACAGGGTCAGCACCCCGGCGGTGGCGCCGGCGTGCCCCAGCTGCGGGGTGATCTCCGGCCCCGGGCCGAGGCGCACGGTCACCGTCAGCACCAGCCCGGCCAGTGCGCCGGCGCAGGGCGCGGCCACCGGCAGCAGCACGCCGGTGATCCGCCCCGCCGCAAAGCCGGCCGCCAGAGCCAGCACGGCGAGCAGAACGCCCTCGGGGCGTCCGCCGTGCACCGCGGAGGTGACCAGGGGCCAGACGGCGCAGGCCCCGAGCATGGTCACGCCGAGCGCGTCCGAAACGTTTCGGCTGTCTCTGTCCGCGGCCTCGCCTACCGCGGACGACATCCCGGTGGAACCCACCCCGCCCCCCGAACCCGGTCGCCCCCCGACCGTGACGGACCTGAACCGTGACGGACCCCGACCGCACCCGACCGGGGCTCTGCCACACCGTAACCGCTGATGGGCGGTTTGTGGATGAGTTGCGCCGGGTTGTGCGCCGGGCGCGGGGCCCCCACCGGCCAGGTCCCCGGCCCCCGCGGACCGAGCTGTCGGCCAAATGGTGACTCGCCGTACACTCCCGGAGTGACCGTCACCGCAACTTCCGTAGGCCGGCCGGACCGGCTGGAGCCCTCTGCCGCGCCGGCTTCGCGCGGCGCGCGGCTCCTGCGCCGCCTCGCCCCGGCCGCCACTGCGGCGCTCTCCGGAGTGCTGCTCTACGTCAGCTTCCCGCCGCGCACCGTGTGGTGGCTGGCGCTGCCGGCCTTCGCCGTCTTCGGCTGGGTGCTGCGGGGGCGCAGCCTGAAGGCCGCCTTCGGTCTCGGTTACCTCTTCGGACTGGGCTTCCTGCTGCCGCTCCTGGTGTGGACCGGCGTCGAGGTCGGACCCGGCCCCTGGCTCGCCCTGGTGGCCATCGAGGCGATCTTCGTCGCACTGGTCGGCGTGGGCGTCGCCGCCGTGTCCACGCTGCCGGCCTGGCCGCTGTGGGCGGCCGCGCTCTGGATCGCCGGTGAGGCGGCACGCGCGCGTGTGCCCTTCCGCGGCTTCCCGTGGGGCAAGATCGCCTTCGGTCAGGCGGACGGCGTCTTCCTGCCCCTCGCCGCGGTCGGCGGCACCCCCGTGCTCAGCTTCGGCGTCGTCCTGTGCGGCTTCGGCCTGTACGAGATCGTGCGCCTGGTGCTCGAGCGGCGGCGCTCGGGCGAGGTGCGGCGGTCGGCCGCCGCGGTGGCCCTGCTCAGCGTGGCCGTCCCGGTCGTCGGCGCGCTGGCCGCCCGCACGCTGGTCAGCGACAAGGCGCAGGCCGGCACCGCGACCGTCGCCGTCATCCAGGGCAACGTGCCGCGCCTCGGCCTGGACTTCAACTCGCAGCGCCGGGCCGTGCTCGACTACCACGCGCGCGAGACGGAGCGGCTGGCCGCCGAGGTCAAGGCAGGCAAGGTCGCCCGGCCCGACTTCGTGCTGTGGCCCGAGAACTCCTCCGACGTGGACCCCTTCGCCAACGCCGACGCGGCGGCCGTCATCGACCGGGCCGCCAAGGATATCGGCGCGCCCATCTCGGTAGGCGGCGTCGTCGAGCGGGACGGCAAGCTGTACAACGAGCAGATCCTCTGGGACCCGGTGAAGGGCCCCACCCAGACGTACGACAAGCGACAGGTCCAGCCGTTCGGCGAGTACCTTCCGCTGCGCTCGCTCATCGGGGCGATCAACAGCGACTGGACGTCGATGGTCCGCAAGGACTTCAGCCGGGGCACGAAGCCGGGCGTGTTCGACATGGACGACGCCAAGGTCGGCCTGGTCACGTGCTACGAGGCCGCGTTCGACTGGGCCGTGCGCTCCGAGGTCACCGACGGCGCCCAACTGATCTCCGTGCCCAGTAACAACGCCACCTTCGACCGCAGTGAGATGACCTACCAGCAGCTCGCCATGTCCCGGGTCCGCGCGGTGGAACACAGCAGGACCGTCACGGTGCCCGTGACCAGCGGTGTCAGCGCGATCATCATGCCGGACGGGAAGATCACCCAGAAGACCGGCATGTTCGTGGCGGACTCCCTGGTGCAGAAGGTGCCCCTGCGTTCCTCGGAGACCCCGGCGACGAAGCTCGGCATCCTCCCCGAGGTGGCTCTGGTGCTCGTCGCGGCGGGCGGCCTCGGATGGGCGATCGGCGCCGGCGTGCGGACCCGCCGGAGCGCGGCGGCCTGACCGGGACGCGGCCTGACCGGCACGCGGCGGGCCGATGGGGAGGTCCGGATAGGGTCGGACCATGCCGACCCCAGAGTTCATCACCGAGATCCGGGCCTCCGCGGGACACCAGCTTCTCTGGCTCCCCGGCGTCAGCGCCGTCGTCTTCGACGACGAGGGGCGGGTGCTGCTGGGCCAGCGTGCGGACAACCGTCAGTGGACCGTGATCAGCGGCATCCCGGACCCCGGGGAACAGCCCGCGGACTGCGCCGTGCGCGAGGTCTACGAGGAGGCCGGAGTGACCTGCGTTCCGGAGCGCGTCGTCCTGGTGCGCGCCGGGAAGCAGGTGGAGTACCCCAACGGCGACACCTGTCAGTTCATGGACATCACCTTCCGCTGCCGGGCCGTGGGCGGGGCAGCGCGGGTCAACGACGACGAGTCCGTCGACGTCGGCTGGTTCGCGCTGGACGCCCTGCCGCCGCTGCGCGACCGGCAGCTGTTCCGCATCAAACAGGCACTTTCCGACGAACCCACATGGTTCGAAACCACGACGTCGCAGTGAAGTATGGGTGTTGACCACATGGGTCCGGCGCGGGGCTCTGCCTAGGGTCGACGCATGACTTCGCCCCGGGCCGTCGCTGCCGGCCCCGCCGCGCCCTCGCTCGACCTCGGTGGCCGCACCGCCCTCGTCACCGGCGCCGCCGGCGGCATCGGACGGGCCTGCGCGCTGCGGCTCGCTGCCGCCGGGGCCGAGGTCCGGGCCGTCGACCGCGACGCGAGCGGTCTGGAGAGGCTCGCCGACAGCGCGGCCGCCCTGCCCGGCTCGCTCGAACCCCACGTGCTGGACCTCACCGATCTGGACGCCGCCGAAGCCGCCGCCGCCGGCACCGACGTCCTGGTCAACAACGCGGGACTGCAACGGGTGGCGCCCCTCCAGGAGTTCCCGCCGGACGTCTTCCACACGGTGCTCACCGTGATGCTGGAGGCGCCCTTCCGTCTCATCCGCGGCGCGCTGCCCCACATGTACGGGCAGGGCTGGGGCCGCATCGTCAACGTGTCCTCGGTGCACGGGCTGCGCGCCTCGCCCTACAAGGCGGCCTATGTCGCCGCCAAGCACGGACTCGAAGGCCTGTCCAAGACCGCCGCCCTCGAAGGCGCACCCCACGGTGTGACCTCCAACTGCGTCAACCCCGGCTATGTGCGCACGCCCCTCGTCGAGCGGCAGCTCGCCGACCAGGCCCGGACACACGGGATCCCCGAGGAGCGGGTTCTGGCCGAGGTGCTGCTGCGCGACAGCGCCGTCAAGCGGCTCATCGAGCCGGCGGAGGTCGCCGAAGCGGTCGCCTACCTCTGCGGCCCGCAGGCCTCTTTCGTGACGGGCACGTCGCTGGTCCTCGACGGGGGCTGGACCGCGCACTGAGCACGCCGAGCGGTCCGGAAGGCCCGGGGAACGCCCTGGGCACGGCCCTGGCCGACGGTCCGGGCGGAGTTTTCCACAGGGCTGACGGGGCCGCCCGGCGATGAGGAATCCTGTGACCATGTCCCGCGACCATGTGGAGGGCGCCGCGGCCCTCACCACCGCCCACGACGCCGACGCGCCGTTCCTCGAGCTGCTCGCCCGGGGCGCGGCAGCCGAGGCGTACGACCGGCCCGTGCTGGAGGCGCGCGCCGAAGGAGGTTCCGGCGAGCGGATCGCGGCGCTCGAGCACGCCAAAGGGGTCGCGCTGCGGGTGCGCGCGGAACTGGAGGGACGGCGGCGCAGAGAGGCCGAGCTGTCGGCGCTCTTCGAGACCGCCCACGACCTCGCGGGTCTGCGCGACCTTGACGCCGTCCTGCGTGCGATCGTGCAGCGGGCCCGCTCGCTGCTCGGCACCGACGTCGCCTACCTCAGCCTGAACGACCCGGCCAGGGGCGACACCTACATGCGGGTCACCGAGGGCTCCGTGGCCGCCCGCTTCCAGCAGCTCCGCCTCGGCATGGGGGAGGGGCTCGGCGGTCTGGTCGCCCAGACGGCCCGACCGTACGTGACCGACGACTACTTCCAGGACGAGCGCTTCCGGCACACGACCGCCATCGACGCGGGCGTGCGCGACGAGGGTCTGGTGGCGATCCTCGGGGTTCCCCTGACGCTGGGACCGAGCGTCATCGGCGTCCTGTTCGCCGCCGACCGGCGCGCCAGGGTCTTCGAACGGGAGCAGATCGCGCTGCTCGGTTCCTTCGCCGCGCTCGCCGCGGCCGCCATCGACACCGCCAACCTGCTCACCGAGACCCGCTCCGCGCTGGCCGGTCTGGAGCACGCCAACGAGATCATCCGGGACCGCAGTGCCGTCATCGAGCGCGCCTCCGACGTCCACGACCGGCTGGCCGAACTCGTGCTGCGCGGCGGCGGCGTCCACGACGTGGCCGCTGCGGTGTCCCAAGTGCTCGACAGGACCGTGGAGTTCGCGGAGACGGCGGCGGCCGGCGCGCTGGAGGCGTCCCGGGCGGAAGGCCGCGCCGTACGACACCGGGACGACTGGATCGCAGCGGTGGCGGCCGGCGAGGAGCTGTTCGGAGCGCTCGTGCTGCGGGGCCACCCCGGCCTCGACCCGGTCGACCAGCGCACGCTGGAGCGGGCCGCCATGGTGACGTCCCTGCTGCTGCTGGCCAGACGCTCGGCCGCCGAGGCCGAACAGCGCGTGCGCGGCGAACTCCTCGACGACCTGCTCGAGGCCCGCGACCGCGATCCACGCCTGCTGCGCGAGCGGGCGTCCCGGGTGCAAGCCGACCTCGACGCGACCCACGTCGTCCTCGCGGCCCGCCTCGACACCGCCGCACCCGACGCCGACCAGGAGGCGGCCGCCCGCCGCCGGCTGTGGTCCGCCGCCTTCCACCTCGCCGCGACCCGGCAGGGCCTGGCCGCCGCCCGCGACGGCGGGACCGTGCTGCTGCTGCCCCTGGAGCCCGGCGACACCGCCACGGAGCTGGCCCGCCGTACCTCGCAGCATCTGGGCGCCGCCGTCCACGAGGCGGTCACCGTCGGCGCGTCCGCCCCGGTGCGCGACCTCACCGCCGAACCGCACGCGGTGGTCGCCGCCTACGAGGAGGGCCGGCGCTGTCTCGACGCCCTCGGCCTGCTCGGCCGCTCCGGCGACGGCGCGGCCGCCGAGGACTTCGGCTTCCTCGGGCTGCTCCTCGCCGGCGACCGGGACGTCGGGGGGTTCGTGGACCGGACCATCGGCCGGGTCGTCGCCTACGACGAACGGCGCGGAACCGACCTGCTGCGTACCCTCGACGCCTACTTCGCCGCGGGCATGAGCCCGGCCCGCACCAAGGACGAACTGCACGTGCACGTCAACACCGTGGCCCAGCGTCTGGAGCGCGTGGGCCGCCTCCTGGGCGACGACTGGCAGAGTCCCGCCCGCGCCCTGGAGATCCACCTCGCCCTGCGTCTGCACCGGTTGGCCGCCCCCGGCCGCTGATGGCGTGCGCCGCTGACCGCGATGCGGGGCGGGCCGCGATGAGGGGCGGGCCGCGTGTGCTGCTGACCTGGATGCGGGGCGCACCGCGTGTACCGCTGACGTGGATACGGGGCGGGCCGCGTGCGTAGCTGACCGCGGCACGGGCCTGACCGCGGTGTGTCGCTGACCGCAGCACGCGGCTGCGGCGCTGTGCATCGCTGACCGCCGTGCGCACGAGCGGCACACGGCGGTCGGAACAGCGGGGGCCGACGCCGGCGGAACGGTCCGCCCGGACGGCGCTGCCCGGAGGCACCGGAGTCGGAGCGGGAGCCGGAGTCGGAGCCGGAGCGTGCGCGGATTCCGGAGCCGGGTCGGGCGGTGTGATCAGCGGTCGGCCCGGAGGCCCTGCGCCTGCGCCGCCGAGGAGGTCTTCCCGGCATCGCCGTCCGCGGTCTCCACGGAGGGCCCGGACTTCCCGGCAGTCTCGGCATCCGCGGCGGGCGCGACGTCGGCCAGGTCGCGGTGGCGGGTCTCCTTGGCGACTCCCACGGCCAGGACCGTCAGGAGGGCGGCGGCGATCACGTACAAGGCGATCGGGGTGGAGCTGTCGTAGTCGGCGAGCAGCGCCGTGGCGATGAGCGGGGCGGGGGCGCCCGCGGCGACGGAGGCGAACTGGGCGCCGATCGATGCCCCGGAGTAGCGCATCCGGGTCGCGAACATCTCGGAGAAGAAGGCGGCCTGCGGCGCGTACATCGCCCCGTGCAGCACCAGGCCGACGGTCACCGCGAGCAGGAGGCCGCCGAAGTCGCCGGTGTCGACGAGGGCGAAGAACGGGAACATCCACAGGCCGATGCCGACCGCGCCCACCAGGTACACGGGACGTCGCCCGACGCGGTCGGACAGCGCACCCCATGCGGGGATCACCGCGAAGTGCACTGCGGATGCGACGAGGACGGCGTTGAGCGCGGTCTGCTTGGAGACGCCGGCCGAGGTGGTCGCGTACACCAGGATGAACGCGGTGATGACGTAGTAGGAGATGTTCTCCGCCATGCGCGCGCCCATCGCGACCAGCACATCACGCCAGTGGTGCTGCAGCACCGACACCAGCGGCAGCGGCTCGGCGTCCGCCGTGCGCGTCGCCTTGCGGGCCTCGGCCTGTGCCAACGCCTGCCGGAAGACGGGGGATTCGTCGACGGACAGACGTATCCACAGTCCGACGATCACCAGCACGCCCGACAGCAGGAACGGGATCCGCCAGCCCCAGGCGGCGAAGGCGTCGTCCGAGAGCACCGCCGTCAGCAGGGACAGCACGCCGGTCGCGAGCAACTGCCCCGCGGGCGCGCCGGTCTGAGGCCACGACGCCCAGAAGCCGCGGCGCCGCGCGTCCCCGTGCTCGGACACCAGCAGCACGGCGCCACCCCACTCACCCCCGAGCGCGAAGCCCTGGACCAGTCGAAGCACCGTCAGCAGAACGGGCGCGGCGGTGCCGACCGTCGCGTGCGTGGGCAGCAGCCCGATCGCGAAGGTCGCCCCGCCCATCAGCAACAGACTCAGGACCAGGAGCTTCTTGCGTCCGAGCCGGTCTCCGTAGTGCCCGAAGACCAGCGCCCCGAGCGGGCGGGCCGCGAACCCGACGGCGTAGGTGAGGAACGACAGAAGCGTGCCGACGAGCGGATCGGAGTCCGGGAAGAACAACTTGTTGAAGACGAGCGCGGCGGCTGAACCGTAGAGGAAGAAGTCGTACCACTCGATGGTGGTCCCGATGAGACTGGCGGCGACGATGCGCTTGAGGCTGGCGGGAGCGGGGGGTGGGGGAGCGGTCTCGGGGGAGGACATCGGCACCACTTCCGTGCGGTCGGCGGGGACGTTGTGTGTCGCCATACCGTAGGAATTCGCAGGTCAGTGGCGTATGTGCTGGGACACCATAGTTCTGGGGGCGGGTGTGCGTGGGGGCACCATGACGGTGCTGGGCGGAGCGCATATGAGGGCCTCAGGTGTGCCTGCGAGAGCGCTTTCCGAGTCGCGCAACCGCGAGCCGGTCGGCGTGAATGTGCCGCAATGCCTGCGCGGTCCAGTCGCGCGGCGCCGCGAGAATGAGGCCGGCCACCGCTTGGGAGACGAGCCTCTCCACGACGGTTCGGGCAGGCAGTGGGTCGCCGGAGCGCACGTGGTGATCTGCACGGCGTAGCCGGCCTGGCGGGCCGCCTGTTCGACGCCGAAGACCGTTGCCGCGGGACCGTACTGGGCGGTGTCGAAAGTCACCACCGACAGCACCTGCGACCTGCCGGAGAGTCCAGGAAGTCCCGTCAACTACGCCTGCAACCGAGGCATGTATGTGGTGATCAACGTGCCCGGCGACGGCCCTTCAGACGCGACCGGGCCGTGGCCTCACGGCCACCCGACAAGCCGGCAACCGCGCGCTGTTGAATCCCAGGGACGCGAGTCGCCCGACGTGCGTGATGGCCGGCATGCGGAGATCACTGTTGTGGCGAGGCGAGGACGCCGCGCGACAGGGCGACGGTGACGGCTGCGGTGCGGTCGTTGACACCCAGTTTGACGAAGGTGCGCAGCAGGTGCGTCTTCACCGTCGCCTCGCCGATGTACAGCTGCCGACCGATCTCGCCGTTGGACAGACCCCGCGCGACGAGGCCGAGTACCTGAACCTCGCGGGGGGTCAGCTGCTCGCCGGCCGGAGCCTGAAGGTGAGTCACCAGCCGGGCGGCCACCGGCGGGGCGAGGACGGTTTCACCGCGGGCCGCCGCCCGGATCGCGTCGGCCAGGGTACCGATCGGGGTGTCCTTGAGCAGGTAGCCGGTGGCGCCGGCCTCGATCGCCGGCAGGATGTCGGCGTCACCTTCGTAGGTGGTGAGCACGAGCACACGAATGCCGGGGTGCTCCTGACGAATGCGCGCCGTCGCGGTGGTGCCATCGGTACCCGGCATCCGCAGGTCCATCAGGACGACGTCCGGGCGCATCGCAGCGGCGAGGACGATCGCCTCGTCGCCGGAGCCGGCCTCGCCGACGACCCGCAGGTCGTCGTAGGCCTCGAGCATGCCGCGGAGGCCGAAGCGTACGACGGGATGGTCATCGACAATCAGGATCTGGAGAGTCATCGAGACGGTTCCGCCCGCTCAGTGGTCGGGTGTGGAGCTGAGGTCAAGCACAGGCTGCAGGCTACGCGCCGCCTGCTCGGCCGGGGGCGGCGGCAGCTCGACCCGCACCGTGGTGCCCTGGCCGGGAGCCGATCGAAGGGTGCAGGTTCCGCCGAGGCTGGAGGCGCGGGTGCGCATGCCGAGCAGGCCGTATCCACCCCGGACGGTGGCCGGGTCGAAGCCCTGGCCGTCATCGGTCACCGCCAGCGCCATGAGGTCGGGATCCTGGCGCAGTTCGATCCGCACCGTCGTGGCGGCGGCGTGCTTGGCGACGTTGGCCAGGGCCTCCTGCGCGGTGCGCAGGAGGGCGATGTCGGTATCGGTGGATGTGCCGGACCGCTCACCGACGATCGAGACCTCGACGCGCGTACCCGTGTCGCGAGAATGCCGGGCGGCGAGCCGGTCCAGCGCATCCGCGAGCCCGCGGCCGGTCAGGTCGACCGGGGCCGATGCGGCGATCAGCGAGCGTGCCTCCGCGAGGTTCTCGCGGGCGGTCTTCTCGAGGATGTCGAGCTGGCCGTCGGCGGCCGTCGGATCACGGAGCAGGGTGGTCCGTGCGACCTGGGCGAGCATGAGGATGCTGGTGAAGCCCTGCGCCAGGGTGTCGTGGATCTCGGCAGCCAGGCGTTCACGTTCAGCATGGACGCCTGCCTCGTGGCCCGCGCGTTCCAGTGCGGCCCGCGTCCGGGTCAGTTCCTCGATCAGCGCGGCCCGCTTGCGGTTCTGCTCGCGGATGCCGGTCAGATAGGCGCCCACGAGGATCGTCACGGTCATGGGCACCAGAACGGTCACGCCGACCATCGCCGGCGTGTAGCGGCTGACTCCGGACCGCGCCACCATGGCCCAGGCGAGCTCGGCGTAGAGGACCGACAGCAGCGGTAGGCGTACCCGCCACCTCGCGACCATCACGAACAGCTGTGGGCAGAGCGCGAACAGCAGTGCGCCGGCGATCGGGGCGATGGCGAGCAGGAGCGGGAACGCGACCGCCAGGACGGCGAAATAGGCCGCACCCCAACGCTCGTCGCGGTTTTCCATGGCCCGCGGAGCGACCAGGGCGTAGCAGGCGACGATGACAGCGAGCGTGCCGAGGGCCAGCAGGCGTTGTCCGAGCGCCACGGAGACGTCGGCCGCTATGGCGACGGCAAGCGGTAGCGCGACGGCGCCGACGAGGACATGCCATCCGACGCGGTAGCGGTGTCCGAAGTCGACGGTGCTGCGCACTGCCACGACTCGCCCACTTTCGCCCGTGATCCGGCCGCCAGCTTACGGGCGCCCGGATCCACAGTGCCCGACCCGGTGCCGAGGGGCGTCCACACACCAGTGGAGCCCTGCGTACGTCGATCGGTTGACGACGGGGTCCGACGACACGTTGTCGCCGCTGCGGCCTTGGAACCGTCACGCTCGATGGCGAGCACTTCGGCTCCCCACCTGGAGATACCCCATGAAGAAGAACTGGTTCGTCCTCGGCCTCGGCGCACTGCTTGCCTTCGTCGGCGCGGGTTGGACTTTGCAGGGACTCGACGTCATGAAGGGCTCGGCGATGAGCGGTGTGACTCTGTGGGCGGTCGTCGGGCCGGTCGTGGCGATCGTCGGTCTGGTCGTGCTGGGTGTCGGCTTCGCCCGGCTGCGCCGGGTGAGCCGATAAGCGCCGCTCAGATGTCCGGGACAGACATGGAGACGCAGAAGACGGATCGGCCGGCACCGGGAAGACCGCCCAAGCAGTGGTACGGCGAGCTTGCCGGCGTCGCGGCCACCGCATTCGCCCTGGGCCTCGGTGAGTTGGTGGCAGCCGCGACGGGCGGGCCGTCAGCGCCCCTCGTGGCGGTGGGTGGCGTCGCCGTGGACGCCGCGCCGACCCCGGTCAAGGAGTTCGCCGTCGCGGTGTTCTACACGTACGACAAGCTGGCGCTGCAGGCGGGAATCGTGCTGGTCTTGGCGGTGTTCGCCGCGTTCATCGGTGTGCTGGCCATGCGCCGGCTCTGGTACGGGCTGGCCGGCGTCGCCGTGTTCGGGATGATCGGCGTACTCGCGTCAGCCACCCGGCCCAGCGCCACGTGGGCGTACCCGCTGCCGACGGTGGCCGGTGCACTGGCCGCTGCCGGCCTCCTGGTGGTGCTGCGCCGTACCCTGCCGCGCCGTGCCCCGGTATCGGCGCAGGACCTGGGGGACGACACCGGCCCCGATACGGACGTGGCGGCACAGGGAACCCACACCCCCGTGCGGAGAGCCGGTTCACCCTCGTCGGATGCCGGCAACTCGGTGCTGGACGGCGCGGGACAGCCACCGGGCCGACGGAGGTTTCTCGCGCTGGCGGTCGGGGCGATCGGTGTGGCCGCGGTGGCCGTACCGGGCGGACGCCGGCTCTGGGCACAGCGGGTGGCCGCGGCCAGGGCCGCGGTGGTCCTCCCGTCGCCGTCGAGCCCGGCAGCACCCTTGCCCGCCAAGGTCTCCGTCGGCGTGCCCGGAGTGAAGCCGTTCGTGACCGGGAACGCGGACTTCTACCGGATCGACACCGCTTTGGCGGTGCCGCAGATGGAACCGAAGGACTGGCGGCTGAGCATTCATGGCCGGGTGAGACGGCCGCTGACGCTGACGTACGAGCAATTGCTGGCACGGCCGATGGTGGAGCGCTACATCACGCTGGCGTGCGTGTCCAACGAGGTCGGCGGCGAGTTGGTCGGCAACGCGCGGTGGTTGGGGGTACCGATCAAGGATCTGCTGGATGAGGTCGAGCCGGATGACAGCGCGGATCAGGTGGTGAGCCGTTCTGCGGACGGCTACACGGCCGGCACACCGACGGCCGCGTTGCGTGACGGGCGGGACGCGTTGCTGGCGGTCGGGATGAACGGGGAGCCACTGCCCGTCGAGCACGGATTTCCGGTCCGGATGGTGGTGCCCGGGCTGTACGGATACGTGTCGGCGACGAAGTGGCTGACGGAGCTGGAGCTGAGTCGTTTCTCGGACTTCAGCGCCTACTGGGTACGGCGGGATTACGCGGCGCTGGCTCCGGTGAAGACACAGGCGCGGATCGACACACCGGGTGCGGGCAAGCGTCTGGAACAAGGTCTGGTGACGGTGGCCGGGGTGGCGTGGGCGCAACATCGTGGGGTGTCCGCGGTGGAGGTCCGCGTGGATGACGGGCCATGGCAAGAGGCCCAGCTCGCGGCCGTGCCGTCGGTGGACACATGGCGGCAGTGGAGCTGGCCGTGGCAGGCGACGCCCGGCGAGCATCGGCTGCAAGTACGCGCCACCGACAACACGGGCCAGGCACAGACAGCACAGGTGCACGACCCGTTGCCCGACGGGGCGACCGGCCGGCACACGATCGAAGTCACGGTTGCCTGAGCATTTCCCGCCGGGCGGGGATTCCCGCCCGACTCGAATCGTCAAAGGACTGCGACCGTCGGCGCCGTGGGCGACCGGGCTGCTGATGGCGCGGCTCGTACCCATGGACACCGAGGTGGCCCGCCGACGGACGACCTAGAGTTCTGACGCCCGCTCGCCGGCGGCAGGAGTGGGAGCCACAGCGGCTCGCAAGCCTGCCCCCGCCCTGGTCGGCACCGAGTGCGGCGATCTCGCCGTCGAGCCGGGTCCGGTGGCGGGAGGCGACCGCGCAGGCAGCGGAGGTGTCCGCCTGCGCGTCGTGGTCCGGCGGCCCCGGCCCTCCCTCACATACCGAGCCGCGCCGCGATGACCGGTGCAAGCCGGTCCGCGATGACGCGGTGCCCCTGGTCGTTGGGGTGGACCGAGTCCGCCAGGTCGCCTGAACCCAGCCATCCGGTGGTGTCGACGAAGGACACCCGGGAGTCGCCGCCGTCGACGGCCGCCTTGACCGCCGCCTGGGTCTGCGGGACGTACCGGCCGCGGAAGGTCTCCAACGCGAAGATCCACGCCTGGGGGTGCGCGGCGCGGACCTTGCGCAGCAGGCTGGTGTACGCCGTCTGGAACTGCGCGGAACTGACCCCGTGCCCCACGTCGTTGGTGCCGAGGTTGATGACGACGGCGTTCGCCTGGTATCGGGAGAAGTCCCAGTCGGGGGTGGCCGCGTTCGGGTTGAGCTTGGTGAACTGCCGTTCCAGGCCGACGCATCCGTCTGCTGCGGCGACCAGGCAGGCGCCGCCCTGGGCGATCTGGGTGTGCTCGGTGCCGAGCCGTTCCCCGATCAGCCAGCCGTACGCGGTGCGGGCGTTCTGCGACGACGTCGTCCCCACCGTGATCGAGTCGCCGACGAACTCGATCAGCTTGCCGGGCGCCGACGGTGCGAACGTCGTGGCGCCGCTGTCGAGGGCCAGCCCCTGAAAGACGGCGTCACCCCGGTACGAACCGGCGATCACCTGGTAGTTGACCTGCAGGGTGTGGTTGCCGGCGGACAGCGGGGAGGGCGTCAGGTTCACCGTCCCCCTGACGTCGTCGTAGAACTTCACCGGGCCGTTGTCGATCCTCGCCCAGAAGTCGATCGTCCCGCGCTGCTTGAGCTGGACCGTCCGGCCGGTGAAGCCGACCCGGTAGTAGGCGCCCGCCCAGTACGGGGTGTAGGCGGTGGAGGTCCTGGTGTCCCAGCGGCCCACGAACTTGATGTTCGGGTCGCCGGGTTGGCCGGGAGCGGCCGCCAGGGCGGACGCGGGGTCGCCGAGCCGGGTGGCGATGACGGGGGCGAGGCGGTTCGCGAACTTGGTGTGGCCCGCCTCGTTGGGATGCCCGTTGCCGTCCTCGTAGTCGGTGCCGTCGGTCAGCCAGCCCGCGGTGTCGACGTAGTGCACCCTGCTGTCACCGGCATTGGTGCGGGCGGTGACGGCCGCCGTGGTCTCGTTGACGTAGCGCTTCTTGAGCGTCTGCACGGCGAACAGCTGCGCGTTCGGATAGGTGGCGCGCAGGTCGGCGAGGAACTTGGTGTACGCCGACTGGAAGGCGGCGCCGGTCACGCCGTGGCCGATGTCGTTGGTGCCCAGGTTGATGACGACGGCGTCCGCCCGGTAGCGGGAGAAGTCCCAGTTCTGGCCGCCCGTGCTCGCCGTCCTGAAGAACTGTGTGCTCAGGCCCGTGCATCCGGACCGGGCGACGAGGCAGTAGCCGGATCGGGCGATCTGGGTGTGGCGCGCCCCCAGTCGCTCGCCGGTCTTCCAGGCGTACGAGTCCAGTGCGAGCCGGTCCGTGAGCGCACCGGCGGTGATGGAGTCGCCGACGAACTCGACGAGCCTGGACGGGGTGTTCGGCGCGACCGTGTGCGCACCTGGGTCCAGCACCAGGCCCTGGAAGACGGTGTCGCCGGAGCGGTACGAAATGCGCAGGGTGTGAGTGCCGGCGGACAACGGCCGGGGAGTGAGGTTCACCGTGCCGCGTACGCCGGGGTGGAAGACGTCCGGGCCGCCGTCGATGGCGGCGTACAGATTGACCGCGTCTCTCGCCTTGACCTTCACGGTGGTGCCGGTGAAGGCCGTCTGCAGGTAGGCGCCGGTCCAGGAGGGCACCGCCGCCGTGCCGGCGCTGGTGTCCCAGCGTCCGACATAGGCGATGTTGGGGTCGGAGACCGAGCCGTCACCCGGCGCGGCCTGGGCGGGGGAGCTCCCCGTCCAGGACAGCAGACAGGCGACGAGAACGGCCGTGACGAGCGCGGGGAGGGTGCGGGCGAGGCGGCGTAATGAGGTGATGTGGGGGGTGGTCTGCACGGGATCCCTTTCGGCGTGGGGTGGGAGCGCTCCCATGGGCAGCCTTTCGAGAGAAGCAATGAAACGGTTCAGCGTCAAGGGTTCACGTGAGGCGGTAGTCAGTGGCGGGGGATGCCGGGTGAGTTCGGTCTGTGGGCTTGCGGTCGACGGCCGCCGGCTCCCTGCGCCCCGGTGTCACCACCGATGACCTGGTCCACCCGGGAGTGACCGGAAGCCGAAGGCCCAAGGCCGGAAGCCCATCGACGCCGCCCCATGCTCGGCTCAGACCGTGCGGTCCGCCACGCGGCGCCGACCGGGCAGGCCCGGTGTGCCCGGGATCGGGGTGGGGGCGGGGCGCCCGTCCAGGACCGCCGCGACATTGCGGGCGGCGAGGTCCACCATGGCGGCACGGGTCGCCTCCGTCGCCGAACCGACGTGCGGCAGCACCACCAGATGCGGCTCGTGGAACAGCGGGTCGGAAGGATCCGTGCGCGGTTCGTCGGTCATCACGTCCAGCCCTGCCGAGTGCAGTTCCCCGCGGCGAAGCGCCACCAGCAGGGCGTCTTCGTCCACGACTCCGCCGCGTCCGGTGTTGACCAGGGTCGCCGTCGGTTTCATCAGGGCGAGTTCGGCAGCGCCGATCATGCCCTTGGTCTCCTCTGTCAGAGGGGTGTGCACGGACAGCACGTCGCTGGTCCGCAGCAGTTCGTCGAACGGCGCCCAGCGGGAGAGCCGGTCGTCTTCCTTGCGCCGTGGGTGGTGGTGCTGCACGCGCATGCCGAAACCGGCGGCCCTGCGGGCGACGGCGCGGGCGATCCGGCCGTAGCCGATCAGCCCCAGGGTTGCCCCGTGCACGTCGAGCCCGAGGAAGGCGTCCATGCGGAAGGCGCCCCATGCGCCGCGGCGCATCGCGTCGACGCCGGCGGGCAGGCGGCGTCTGGCGATGAGGATCAGCGCCATCGCCACGTCGGCGGTGGTGTCCGCGAGCACGTCGGGAGTGTGGGTGACGACCACACCGCGCTGCACGGCGGCTGCCACGTCGACGCTGTCGTAGCCCATCGACGCGAGAGCGACGACCCGCAGGCCGGGGCCCGCCGCGTCGAGCAGTGCGGCGTCGACGCGGTCGGCGCCGAGGACGAGCAGGCCCTCGCATCCCTGGGCCAGTCCGGCCAGTTCGGCGGGTGTGGGCGGTGCGGTCCCCGGCCAGGCGGTGACGTCGAAGCGGGTGGCGAGTCGCCCCACGCCGTCTCCCGGCAGGCCGGTGCGGGTGACCGCTACGCGTGGGTGGGCGGAGGATGTGCCGGACATGCTGAACTCCGTTGTGGGTGGGGTGACCGGGGGAGCGTGGCAGGGGAAGATCCGCGTCAGGCCGTTTTCCGCTCGCCGAAGTCCAGCAGCACCTTGCAGGAGCGGGCGGGGTCGGCCGCTAGCTCGAACGCCTCCTGGGCATCGCTCACGGGGAGCACGGAGGTGACCACCGGGTCCACCGGGAGGCGGCCGTCGGCCAGGGCGCGCAGGACCTCGGTGAGCTCGTCGTCGAAGCGGAAGGAGCCGACGAGTCGCAGTTCCCGGGTGATCAGCGCGTTGGCGGCCACCGGAGTGTCCCCCGGCGGCAACAGGCCGAGGCCCACCACGAGGCCACCCCGGTCGACTCCGTACAGGCAGGTACGCAGCCCCGCCGGGTTGCCGGAGGACTCGATCGCGATGTCCGCGGCGAGTTCGTCCAGTCCGTCGGCGCCTGCGCCGACCCGGACGGTCGTCGTGGCGCCCACCTGCTTGGCGACGGTCAGCGGAGCCTCGTGCACGTCGGTCACGGTGATCTCGGCGGCACCGGCGGCCCGGAGCGCCGCCACGACGAGACAGCCGATGGGCCCCGCTCCGGTGACCAGCACCCTCTTGCCGCGCACGTCGCCCGCCTGTCGTACCGCGTGCCAGGCGACCGCGGCGGGCTCGGCCACCGCGGCCAGCCGCGGCTCCAGGCCGTCGGGCAGCGGAAGCACTCGCTCGGCGGGAACGACGAGGACGTCGGCGAAGCCGCCCTGTACGTGGGGGTTCCGAGCGGCGCTGCCCAGGTATCCGGTGTCCAGGCAGGTGTTCCGTCGCCCGGCGAGGCACTGTCGGCAGCTTCCGCAGGACGCCAGCGGGTGCACGGCCACCGGTGTCCCCGGTGGCGGTGCCTGGGTGCCGGGTCCCGCCGCGCGCACCCGGCCCACGATCTCGTGGCCGAGCACCAGGGGCTCGCGAAGCCGGAACTCACCCACCGCGCCATGGCGCCAGTAGTGCAGATCGGAGCCGCAGATGCCGCCGTACCGGATGTCGACCGCGACCTGGCCCGGGCCGGGCACCGGCACCGGGCGTTCCTCCAGGCGGAGGTCGCCTGCGCCATGCGCCACCACGGCCCGCATCGTCACTGGGTCCATGTTCTCGTCCCGCTCTCTGCCGAACGCTTCGGCTGCTTCAGTTGGTCGCGTGCAGTGAATGGCCGTGGACGGCAGTGGGGCGTGGACGGCCGTGAGTCAGACGACCGCGGTCAGTCCGCCGTCGACGGCGATCACCTGACCGTTGACGAAGTCCGACGCCGGGGCCGCGAGCCACACGAGCGTGCCGACCAGATCCTCGACCGTGGCCCAGCGTCCGGCCGGTGTGCGGCCCCGGATCCACGCGTCGAATTCCGGGTCGTCCACCAGGGGCCGGGTCAGCTCGGTGACCACGTAGCCGGGGGCGAGCGCGTTGACGTTCAGTCCGGATCCGGCCCACTCCGCGCACATGCTGCGCGTCAGCATGGCCAGGCCGCCCTTGGAGGCCGCGTAGGCGGCGATGCCGGGCCGGGCCAGCCAGGTCTGGACGGAGCAGATGTTGACGATCTTCCCGTGACCGCGCTCGATCATTCCGGCAGCCACCGTGCGGCCGACCAGGAAGGCGCTCGTGAGGTTGGTGTGCAGCACCCGCTCGAAGTTCTCCGCCGAAACCTCCAGCATCGGCTCGCGGTGCTGTACGCCGGTGTTGTTGACGAGGATGTCCAGCGGGCCCAGGTTGTCCTCGATCTCCCGGACCGCCCGGCGCACGGCCCTCTCGTCGGTGACGTCGAAGCACGCCGTGTGCACCTTGGCCCCGGTCTTCTCGGCCAGTGCCTGTCGGGCGCGCTCCAGCGCCCCGGCGTCGCGGCCGTTCAGGACGAGTTCGGCGCCCGCATCGGCCAGCCCGGTGGCGAGGGCGGCTCCGATGCCTTTGCTGGAGCCGGTCACCAGGGCGCGGCGGCCGGCGAGATCGAACAGGGCGGGAGCCTTCACGGCCGTACCTCCAGGGGAGCGTAGTAGTGCATCAGAGCCGCGTTGTCGGCGTCGCCGTGGCCGGCGGCTGCGAGCCAGCGGTGCAGTTCGGCGACGGCGGTGGTGATCGGCAGCGGCACCCCCGCGGAGCGCGCGTGGTCACGGGCGGCGTCGAGATCCTTGACCATGTTGCTGACCCGCCCGGTGGGGGAGAGGTCGGCCTCGGCGAACTTCACGAAGAACTCCTGCAGGAGTGCTGAATCGGCCCGGCCTCCGGTGAGCGCGGTGAGCACCTGACGGGGAGGAAGGCCGGCCGCCCGCACGAGGGCGGCTGCCTCGGCGAGCGCCGCGAATCCGCAGCCGACCAGTACCTGGTTCACGGACTTCACCAGCTGACCGGAACCGGCGGGGCCGAGGTGCGTCAGCCGAGAGGCCAGGTCGCCGAGTACGTGAAGGGCACGTGCGACGTGCTCCTCCTGGCCGCCGAGCATCAGCGTCAGCTCACCCCGCTCGGCGCCCGGTGCGCCGCCCGACAGCGGGGCGTCGACCCATCCGGCGCCCAGTTCCGCGGCACGCTCGGCGAACTCGCGGGTGCGGCCGGGGTCGATGCTCGACATGTCGATCACCAGCACGCCGTCCGGAGCCGCGCCCAGGATGCCGTCCGGCCCGAAGGCGACCTGCTCCACGACCTCCGCGGTGTTGAGGGAGAGGATCACCACGCCCGACGTGGAGAGCAGGGCAGGTGACGGTGCCGTGGCGGCCCCCTCGCGGGCGAGTTCCGCGACGACCTGCGGCCGGATGTCGTAGACGCGTACCGCGCGTCCGCGGCCCAGCAGCCGTCGCGTGATGGCGGAGCCCATGACTCCGAGCCCGGCCACGCCGACCTCTGTATCTTCTGACACCTGACCTCCTGAACGAAATGCTGTACTCGAATCAACATACTGGTCAATGGGGAGGGGAAAGGCAATGCTTCTTCCTGTTTTTGAGGAACATGCACGCTCTTTCGTACAGTATCTTGGCTCCCGTTCCGCATGCTGTTAGCGTCTCGAGGTCTGCTGAGTCGAAACGGAGACCGCCATGAACGAGGTCGGCGAGGTGGTGCTCGGCATCGACCTGGGCACCACCGCCATCAAGGTGGTAGCGGTGAACGCCGCGTACCGCCCGGTGTCGACTGTCGAACGCCCGGCCCCCTTGCGCACCGGAGAAGACGGTGAAGCCGTCCATGACCCCGTGACCGTGCTCGCCGGGGCCGCCGACGCGGTACGCGAGAGCGTGGAACACTGCGCGCGACGAGGACTCACCGTGCGGGGGCTGTCCTTCAGCGCGGCCCTCCACACCCTGCTCGCCCTGGATCCCGCCGGCGAACCGCTCACTCCGGCCCTGAGCTGGGCCGACACTCGGGCGGCCGACATCGCCCGGCGGCTGCGTGCCGAGCGAGGGGAGGCACTCCACCGGGCGACCGGCACACCTGTGCACCCCATGGCGCCGGTGTCCAAGCTCGCCTGGTTCGCCGCGCACGAGCCGGAGCTGTTCCGGCGCGCTGCCGCCTGGTGCGGAATGAAGGACTACGTCCTGTACCGGTTCACCGGCCGACTGGCCACCGACCTCTCGTGCGCCTCCGCGACCGGGATGCTGGACATGCACACCGCCGACTGGCACCGGCCGGCCATGGAGTCCGCTGGAGTGGTCGCCGAGCGGCTCCCCGAACTCGTCTCCCCGACCACCGCCTTCCCGCTGCTGTCCGGGCCGGCCGCCGCGCTCGGCCTGCCCGCAGGGCTGCCCGTGGTCGCCGGCGCGGGAGACGGACCGCTCGCCAACCTCGCGGTCGGCGCCATTGCCCCCGGCACGGCCGCGCTGTCCCTGGGGACCAGCGGCGCACTCCGCGTCGTTCGCGACCGGCCGGGCGTGGACGACAGGCGCCGCGTCTTCTGCTACCACCTCGCCGACGGACTGTGGGTGCTCGGCGGAGCGGTCAGCAACGCCGGAGTCGTCGCCCAGTGGGCCGCCGAGTCCTTCGGCGGCGTCGACGTGGCCGACCTGCTGAAGGAGGCTGCCGAGGTCGAGCCGGGTGCCCAGGGCCTGACCGCGCTGCCCCACCTCCTCGGCGAACGCGCTCCCTGGTGGGATCCCGACGCCCGCGGCGCCCTGATCGGCCTGAGGCGCGGCCACGGCAGAGCCCACATGACCCGGGCCATGATCGAGGGCGTAGGACAGCAACTGGCGCTGGTACGGGACTCGGTGGTCGCGGCAGGCGCCCCGATCGCCTCGGTGCGGGCCACGGGCGGAGCACTGCGGTCCTCGCTGTGGGCGGAGATCGTCGCGGCGTCGCTCGACATGCCGTTGGAGATCACCGACGACACGGCCGGCTCCGGATTCGGCGCCGCACTCCTCGGCTGGCGCGCACTCGGCGCCGTGCCGCACCTTTCCGCCCTGCCCGCCGAGGTCTGGGCCCGTCCGCACCGCACGGTCTTCCCGGACCCGGTCGCCGTACGGAGGATGGCGCAGACCCGGCCGCGGGTGGAGCGGTGCTACGAGATGCTGCGGGACCTCTCCGCCCAGGGCGTGTTTCGAAGTAGCGTCGTCTGACCGAAGGGCAGACGGGACTTTCGAAACACGCCCTGGCACCGGCGCCAGGGCGCCGCAGCGCTCACCGGCCGCCGCCGTGCTCACCGGCCCCACCTGCCCGACCGACGAGACCGACGCGACCGACGCGACCGGACGGGAGCGCCCGCGGCTCGGCGCATGACCGGCGCGGTGACCGGCGCCCCCCGCGTCCTGTCGCGGCCGTGACGCCCCCCGCACCGGCCGGCGACAGCGCTGCGAGCACCCAGTGAACGCCATGGCGAAGAGCCGGGTCGGACCGGCCGGGCCGAGCAGTGCGGTGAGAGCTCCGGTCGCGTGCACGGCCCACGGGGCCAAGGGGATGCCCGTCTCGTTGGGCAGCCCGTTGGGCAGCCCGTTGCCGGGCCGGACCGCCGCCGAGGCCCGGCCGCCCGCCGGGTGGCCGAACGGCTTCAGGCGGCGGTCGGCGCGGTCGGCGCGGCTGCCTGGTCGAAGAAACCCCACCCGCTCGCGTCCCGACCCGCTCTCCTCGGCCACGCGCCGGACACCGGGCATCAGCCGCGGGGCGGCCGGCAGGGCCGGCCCCCGGCGTCGCCCGTTCGCGTGTGTCTCCCTCTGTTCCGAGGGCGGTTGATCGGACATGGCGGTCCGGCGGTGACCCGGCCTCGGGTCAGGCCGAGCCGGCGGCGACAGCGGGCGCGGCGTGCACGGCGTGTCCGCCGAACTGCTGCCGCATCGCGGCGAGCGCCTTCAGCTGGGCGGCGTCCGGCTTGCGGGAGGCGAAGCGGGCGAAGAGCGCGGCGGTCATGGCGGGGGCGGAGACCGCCAGGCGTACCGCCTCCTCGACCGTCCAGCGGCCCTCGCCGGAGTCGTCGACCCGGCCGGAGAGACCGGCCAGGCCCGAGTCCTGTTCCAGGGCGCGGACGAGGAGGTCGAGCAGCCAGGACCGTACGACCGTGCCGTGCCGCCAGGAGGCGAGCACCTTCGGCACGTCGGGGACGTACTCGCTGGCCTCCAGCAGTTCGTAGCCCTCGGCGAGGGCCTGCATCATGCCGTACTCGATGCCGTTGTGGACCATCTTGGCGTAGTGTCCGGCGCCCACCGGGCCCGCGTGGCAGATGCCGTCCTGTTCCGGGGCGAGCGACTCCAGCAGCGGCCAGACGCGCCGGACGTTGTCGTCCGTGCCGCCGCACATCACCCCGTAGCCGTTCTCCCGGCCCCAGACGCCGCCGCTGACGCCGCAGTCGACGTATCCGACGCCGTGCTCGGCGAGCATCCGGGCGTGCTCGGTGTCGTCGGTGAAGCGCGAGTTGCCGCCCTCGACCACCACATCGCCCGGAGACAACAGGCCGGCCAGCTGCTGTAGCGCCTGGCGGGTGGGGTCGCCGGCCGGGAGCATCAGCCAGACCACGCGGGGGGCGGCGAGCTTGCCGACCAGTTCCTCCAGGGAGTTCACGTCACGGTCCGGCGAGGTGCGGCTGTAGCCGACCACCTCGTGGCCGCGGTCGCGCCAGCGGGCCGCCATGTTGCCGCCCATGCGTCCGAGACCGACGATTCCTGTCTGCATTGCTCAGCCCTTCGAGGTGTGGTGCGGGTGGCAGGGACTGTTGTTCTCACGCAACAGTCGGAGGACGACGCTGTTGTCGAGGTCGCCGAGCCCTCGGGCCTCGATCGCCGTGTACAGGTGGGCGACGGAGGTGGACAGCGGCAGCTCGACGTGCGCCTGCGCGGCGCTGTCGAGGACGAAGCCGAGGTCCTTGTGGAGGTAGCGGGCGGGGCCGGAGGGCGTGAAGTCGCCGGCGGCGAGATGGCGGCGCTTCTGCGTGAGCACCTCGGAGGAGGCGAGACCGCCGGCCAGCACCTCCAGCAGGGCCGCCGGGTCGAGTCCGCCGTGCTCGCCGAGCACGACGGCCTCGGCCAGCGCCACGAGGGTTCCGGCGACGACGAGTTGGTTGCATGCCTTGGCGAGCGATCCGGCTCCGGTGTCGCCCATGCGGCGCACGGTCGAGCCCATGGCGGTCAGGTACGGGCGGACGCGTTCCACGGCGTCCTCCGTCCCGCCCGCCATGATCGACAGGGTGGCTTCGCGGGCGCCGGTCACGCCCCCGCTGACGGGAGCGTCGACGACGGTGACGCCGTGGGGACGCAGTTCCCGCGCCAGGGCGCGTACGGCGACGGGGGAGACGGTGCCCATCACGACGAGGGTGTCCATGGCCCGGGCCGCCGCTGTGGTGTCCAGGCCCGCGAGCAGCCCGTCCGGGCCGGCCGACACGTCTCGGACCTGCGGCAGATCGGGGAGCATGGTGACGACCGTGCGGGCACCGGCCGCGACCTCGGCGGGACGGTCGGCCGCACGGCAGCCGGCGGCGACGGCGGCGTCGAGCGGGGCGCGGCCTCGGTTCCAGACCAGGACGTCGAAGCCGGACTTCGCGAGGTTGGCCGCCATCGGAAGGCCCATCGCACCGAGCCCGACGAAGCCGACCGTGCCGGCTGCGCCGACCGTGCCGGCTGCGCCGACCGTGCCGGCTGTGCCCGCTGCGCCGACTGTCTCGGCGGTGTCGGACCGGGGAGGCGGGGGGCTCACGGGCGGACCCCCGCCGGCGCGTGCCGCCCCGTGTCCGCCGCGAGGGCGCCCAGCCGCTCGGAGAGGTAGGCGTGACCGAGCACGTCTCGGTTGACGACGAAGCGCGGCAGCCGGCCGGTCGCCACGTCCAGGACGGCCCGGACCGCGCTCCCGCCGTTGCCGGCGGACATCTCGTCGGTCCACGCGAGGCTGTGCGGACTGAGGACGACGTTGTCCATGCCGAGCAGCGGGTTGTCGGCGCCGGGAGGCTCGGACTCGAACACGTCCAGTCCGGCGCCGCGGATGCGGCCGGAGCGCAGCGCGTCGATCAGCGCCGCTTCGTGCACGATCGGCCCGCGGGCGACGTTGAGAAGCACGCCCGAGGGCTTCATCAGCGACAGCCGGCGCGCGTCCACGAGGTGGTGGGTCTCCTCGGTCAGCACGCACATCACGATCACCGCGTCCGCCTCGGCCATCACGGCGTCGGCGTCGACGAGACGCACGCCGAGTTCCCGGGCGGTTTCCTGCGGACAGTAGGGGTCGTAGGCGATGACCTCGGTGTCGAACGGCCGCAACAGCCCGACCAGGTCGCGGGCGGTGTTGCCGAGGCCCAGCAGACCGATGCGGCGGCCGGTGAGGCCGAGCCCCATCCACTGCTCTCTCGCGGACCAGCGTCCCTGACGCACCAGCCGGTCCTTGGCGGTGACGTTGTGCAGGACGGCCAGCAGCATGGTGAGGGCGGCGGTGGCGACCGGGCGTCTGGCGCCGTCCGGGGTGATGGTGACCAGGGCGCCGTGGCGCGTGCAGGCGTCGAGATCGACGGCGTCGTAGCCGACGCCGAAGCGGGCGAAGAGAAGCGGGGGCCGGGTGACGCCTTCGAAGGTGCGGGCGGTGACGGCGGGCCCGGCGAACAGGACGGCGTCCAGGCCGTCGATGTCCGGGGCGAGGAGCTCGTCGGTGTGGCGTGGGAGGTGGTGCCAGCTGACTCCGGCGGCGTCCAGCTCACTGAGCCGGATGTCGCCCCATACGTTGTTCCCGTCCGCGTCGAGGAAGTCGCGGCTGACTCCGACGGTGAACCGGCCGTCGGCCGGCTGGGCGCTCGTCATCACAGCACCGCGACCGGGTTGACGGGGGAGCCCGTGCCCCCGGGGACGTTCAGCGGTGCCACGACGAGCAGGAACTCGTAGCGGCCCTCTGCCGCGCAGGCGGTCGACAGGGCCTCGAGGTCGAGATTGTCCAGCAGTGGTACGCCCATGGCGGTGATGGCCAGGGCGTGCACGGGGGAGTGCAGTCCGTCGACCGGGGACGGCCTCACGTCGCTGTCGCCGTCGCCGCCGAGCAGGGAGATCCCGCGCTCGGCGAGCAGGGGAAGGGCGTCGACGTGGAAGCCGGCGCTGGCGTTGTCCGGGTTCCAGGCCCCGAGCTCGGCGCGGCGGCGGAAGTGGCCGGAACGCAGCAGCACCGCGTCGCCCTCGCCGATGCTCACGCCGAGAGCCTTCTCCGCGGCGACGACGTCCTCGGCGTGCACGGCCGTGCCGGGCTCGAGCCAGTCGATGCCGAGGACCTCGGGCAGGTCGATCAGAACGCCCTTGGTGACGAGGGGACCGAGGTCGGACACCGCGCCGAAGCGGGCGCCGGCGGCGTCGACCACCTCGCGGGCGGTGCGGCCGTCGTAGAGCTGCCCGCGATAGGCGATGTGGGAGAGCGCGTCGAGGTGGCTGACGCCCTTGCCGTGGTAGTCGACGGCGATGAAGTCCTTGTGGCAGGACGGCTCGGGGGCCTCGACGTCGCCGAGGTCGGACATGTAGTGCAGAGCGGGCTTGCCGTTGTCGGGGCCGGGCGCCGTGTTCCAGGGCAGGGCCATCGGGACGGTGGTGCCGCTGCGGACCAGGGCGCCGGCACGCCGGACGTGGTCGGGGGTGACCCGGTTCCAGGCGCCGCGGTCGGCGGGGGTCCAGCGGCCCCATGTCCGTACGGCGGCGAAGAGGGAGTCGAACTCCTCGCGTGACAGGCGAGGGCCGTTGTCGGGAAGGGGAGGCGGCGGGGGATTTGTCGGGCTGCTGGTCATGAGCTGCTCAGCGCTCCAAGGCTCGGAGGGTGTGGTCGGCCGGCCCGGAAGGCACGCTACGGTCGGGAGACTCGGCGAATCTCGATGGCAAAGCGCGCGGCGACGGCATTGTCGTTCGGTGGCAGACGAGGGACAATAACAACATGCTGAACGACGAACAGAATGATGGGTGGAAACGACGGTGAGCGCAAGCGATCCGGGAAGCCTCGTCCCGGCGGTGACCCGAGCGGTGGCGATCCTCGACGTGCTCGGCGAGGCGGAGGGGCGGCCTCTGTCGGTGAGTGACATCGCGCGTGCCCTGGGGCTGCCGAAGTCCTCGACGGGGAACCTCTGTGCCTCCCTGGAGGCGGCAGGCATGATCACGCGCAACGGCACGGGTTTCGGTCTCGGGCGCAAGCTGGTGGAACTCGGCGGCCGCTATCTGTCCACGGTCGACCAGCTGCGCGACTTCTACGAGTTGTGCCGCCGCAGCGCGCACATCTCGCGGGAGACCGCCCGGGTGGCCGTCCTGGACGGCCTGGACGTGCTCTACCTGGCCCGATATGACGGCACTCAGCCGCTGCGGCTCACGGCCAACATCGGCGACCGCTTTCCCGCGAACTGCACGGCGACCGGGAAGGCCATCCTGTCCACCCTGGATCCGGCGGTTGCGGAGGACCGGTTGCGCGGTCGCACGCTGCCCGCGCTCAGCGAGCGGTCCATCACCTCGGTGCCCGCGCTGCTGGAAGACCTGGCGGCGGCCCGGGAGCGTGGCTACGCGGTCGACGACGAGGAGGCCACGGCGGGCGTCCTGTGCCTTTCCGTGCCGGTCGCCGGCTTCCGCACCGACTCGGCCCCCTTCGCGATCAGCGTCACCGTGCTCAAGGCGCGACTCGACGACGAGTTCCGTGCGGCGCTGCTGAAGGATCTGCGCGTCATCGCGGCAGGACTGGAGAACCCCATGCTGCCGCAGGGCCTGTCCGTGGGGGGCGGATGAGCTGACACGGGTCCCGCCCGGGCGGGGGCGGGGTGAGCGCGACGACGACGGCGGCCGTACGGACCTTCTCCGTACGGCCGCCGTAACTTTGGAGCAATCTATGTCGACGGGAGTATTGACCAGGATGCTGTGACGAGTTCAGGATTCTGGTCGAGCCGATGGATCGGTCCTCGGCCTGCAGATCCCCGGAGAAGTCCGTGAACGACGCTCCCGACGACACAGCCCCCAGTTCTCCGTCGCCCGACGGACGCGCGGTCTCCCGTCCGCTGGTGACGATCCGCGGACTGCGCAAGCGGTTCGGAGGCACCCTCGCCCTCGCCGATGTGGACCTCGACATCCAGGCGGGCAGTGTTCTCGCCCTATTGGGTCACAATGGTGCCGGAAAGTCCACGCTCATCAAGATCCTGGCCGGCGTCTATCGAGCCGACGAAGGCCAGGTCACCGTCGCCGGTCACCCGCTCGGCTCCGGCGCCGCGTCCACCGAGATGTCCTTCATCCACCAGGACCTCGGCCTGGTGGAGTGGATGACGGTGGCCGAGAACGTCGCCCTGGGCACCGGCTATCCCCGCCGCGCCGGGCTCGTCTCCTGGCGGCAGGTGCGCCGGCGCTGTACCGAGGCCCTGGAGATAGTCGCCGGTCACCTCGACCCCGACGCGGCCGTCGCCGACCTGACCCGCGCCGAACGCTCCCTCGTCGCCATCGCCCGCGCACTGGCCACCCGCGCCCGCCTCATCGTCCTCGACGAACCGACGGCCAGCCTCCCCGCCGCGGACTGCGCCCGGCTCTTCGACGTCCTGCACACCCTGCGCGACCGCGGCCACGCCATCGTCTACGTCAGCCACCGCCTCGACGAGGTCTACCAGGTGGCCGACCGATTCGCCGTCCTGCGCGACGGTCACCTCATCAGCCAGGGCCTCCTCGCCGACCACGGCCCCGACCGGATCGTGCACGACATCGTCGGTCACGAGCCGGAGAGCCACCGCCCCTCCGCCCCCCGGACCACGGGCGCCCCCGCCTCCGCCTCCACCGTGCTGCGCCTGACGGGCGTCACCACCGAGGGCGCCGGTCCCGTCGCGCTGGAACTGCGCGCCGGGGAAGTCCTCGGCATGGTCGGTCTCACCGGAGCCGGCCACATGGATCTGGGCCGCGCTCTCGCCGGTGCCCGTCCCCTCACCGACGGCGAGGTCCTGCTCGACGGCAGGCCGTACCGCCCCCACTCGGTCGCCGCCGCCGTCGACGAGGGCATCGGTTTCGTCACCAGCAACCGACAGGAGGAGGGCTGCGCCCTCGAACTCACCGTGCGGGAGAACTTCCTGGCCAACCCCCGCGCAGACGCCCGCGCCCCCTGGCGCTGGATCAGCCCCGGACGCGAACGCGCCGAGGCCAGGTCGCTCGTCGAGCGGTTCGGCGTGCGCCCCGCGGACTCCGAGGCGCCGATCGCCACCCTCTCCGGCGGCAACCAGCAGAAGATCATGATCGGCCGCTGGCTGCGCCTGAGCCGACGCGTGGTGATCCTCGAGGAGCCGACCGCCGGCGTCGACGTCGGCGCCAAGGCCGAGATCTACCGGCTCCTGGACGACGCCCTCGCCGAAGGGCTCGCCGTCCTGCTCATCTCCACCGACTTCGAGGAGGTCGCCGACGTCTGCCATCGCGCCCTGGTCTTCGTCCGGGGCGGCGTCACCGCGGAGCTGTCCGGCGAGGCCCTCACCGTCACCGAACTCACCCACGCCGCGTCGGCCATGCCGGCGCTGACCGGAACGGGCAACCACTGATGGCCACCGACACCGAATCCTCCCGCCGAGCCCAGCGGTCCACGACCGGTGACGACGGCAAAGCGCCCGAGCGCGCGCGTACGGCCGGCGCCACGTCCACCGGACCGTCCGTCGGCACGGGCGCAGGCGGCCGCCTGCGAGGCCACCTCATCGGCACCTACGGCCTGCTCACCCTCACCGTCCTGCTCTTCCTCGTCTTCTCCCTCGCCCTGCCGGACACCTTCCCGACCCTCGACAACATCTCGTCGATCCTGTCCAACCAGTCGATCCCGGCCATGCTCGCCCTCGGCGCGATGATCCCCATCGTCACCGGCAAGTTCGACCTCTCCGTCGGCTACGGCCTCGGTCTCGCCCACGTGCTGACGATGCAGCTCGTCGTCAACAACGGCTGGCCCTGGCCCGTGGCCTGCGTCGTCGTCATCGTCGGCGGCGGCATCATCGGCGTGCTCAACGGACTGCTCGTCGAGTTCGCCAAGATCGACTCGTTCATCGCCACCCTCGGCACCGGCAGCGTGCTGTACGCGTGCACCGGATGGATCACCGACGGCGCGCGCATCGTCCCCGGCCCGCAGGGACTGCCCCCGGCCTTCACGGACCTGTACGACTCGAAGTTCCTCGGCCTGCCCGTACCCGCCTTCTACGTCCTCGGCCTCGCCGTCGTCCTCTGGCTGCTGCTGGAACGCCTGCCGCTCGGCCGCTACCTGTACGTCATCGGCTCCAACGCCCGCGCCGCCGACCTGGTCGGCATACCCACCCGCCGCTACGGCGTCTACGCCTTCGCGGGCTCCGGAATCGTGGTCGGCTTCGCAGGCGTCCTGCTCGCTGCCCAGCAGCAGATCGGCAACCCCAGCGTCGGCATGGACTACCTGCTGCCCGCCTTCGTCGGCGCACTGCTCGGCTCCACCGCGATCAAGCCCGGCCGCGCCAACGCCGCCGGCACCGTCGTCGCCGTCGCCATCCTCGCCATCGGCCTCGCCGGCATCCAGCAGCTCGGAGCCGAGTTCTGGGCCACCTCCCTGTTCAACGGCGGCACCCTCCTCCTCGCCGTCGGCCTGGCGGGCTACTCCGCACGCCGCCGACTGCGCGCCGGGGCCAACGCCACCCGCACATCACTGTCCGCACCGTCGGCCTCCGCCGCGCCGGCCGCCTCCGTGCAGACCTCCGTCGCGGCGGCGCAGTCCGCGCCCCCACCGCCGTCCACGACAACGGACTAGATCCGCGGAGCAAGCCCCGTCACAGCCGAGCCGGCCCGTCGTGCTGACTCCACCCACCCCCCACGAGCCCCGCCTTCCGCCCTCCCCGCAGTTCAGCAAGGAGCCCGTCCGTGTCGTACCACCACACCCGCACAGCGTCCCTGAGAGCCGTGGCCGCACTCGCCGTGGTCACCGCGTTCGCCGCAGGTTGCACTCGAGGTTCGCAGGCCGGCACCGCCAGCGCCGTCGCCGACACCAAGGCCGGCTGCCCCGCCGTCCTGGCCACGGCCAAGACGGCGGTCAAGGCGGCCGAGGACGTCGACGCCCCCTTTGACGGCCCGACCACCGGCCCCCGGGCGGTCGCCGGCAAGACCATCGTCTACGTCGCCCAGAGCATGACCAACCCGGGCGTGGCCGGCGCCGCCGACGGAGTCAGGGAGGCTGCTCAGGCCATCGGCTGGAAGGTACGGATCATCGACGGCCAGGGCACCCCGGCCGGCATCCAGGCCGCGCTCAGCCAGGCCGTCGCCGTCAAGCCCGACGGAATCGTGCTCTCCGGCTTCGACCCCAAGTCGACCGCACAGCAGGTCGCCCAGGCCGACGCCGCCGGCATCCCGCTCATCGGCTGGCACGCCGTGGACGCCCCCGGCCCCAGCACGGACCCCAAGCTCTTCAGCAACATCACCACCAAGGTGCAGGACGTCGCCAAGATCAGCGCCGACTGGATCATCAGCCAGTCCAACGGCCGGGCGGGCGTGGTGGTCTTCACCGACGCGTCCATACCCTTCGCCAAGGGCAAGTCGGACCTGATCGAGAAGGAGCTCGCCACCTGCTCCGACGTCAAGGTCCTGACGACGTCCAACATCCCCATCGCCGACGCCAGCAGCCGCACGCCCCAGGAAGTGTCCGCGCTGCTGTCCCGCTTCGGCGCCAAGTGGACCAGCTCGGTGGCCATCAACGACCTCTACTTCGCCGATGCCGCCCCGGCACTTCGGGCAGCGGGCAAGCAGGGTGACGGAGCCCCCTTCAACATCGGCGCGGGCGACGGTGATCCGTCCGCCTTCCAGCGCATCAGCAGCAGGCAGTTCCAGTCGGCGACGGTTCCCGAGCCGTTGTCCGAGCAGGGCTGGCAGATGATCGACGAGTTCAACCGCGCCTTCGCCGGGAAGCCCGCCAGCGGCTACGTCGCTCCGGTCCACATCGCCACGGCCGACAACAGCGGTGGCAAGTCCTCCTGGGACCCCACCGGCTACCGCGAGGCGTACCGGAAGCTCTGGGGGAAGTGACCGGAGCGATCCGAGTCACCCGGCCGACCTGAGCCCCACCGAGGCCGACCTGAGCCCCACCGCGGGCTGCTCCTCCCGCTCTCCCCGGCGGGAGGGGCATCGCCGCGCCCGCTTCCCCCCGCGCCCTTCATCGCCCCCTGCAGATCCTGGAGTTCGTCCGTGAACCCGCCCCCGCCCGTGGACGCGTCCTGCCTCACCCCTGTCGCCGCCTTCGAGTGGACCGAGCTGGACCAGCGGGCCGTGGACACCGCCCGCGTCCTGGCCGCCGATGCCGTACAGAAGGTCGGCAACGGCCATCCCGGTACGGCGA
>NZ_JBMNDR010000076.1:0-27940 GCF_052543235.1 Streptomyces sp. SAS_272
CCCCCCCCCCCCCCCCCCCCCCCCCCCCCCCCCCCCCCCCCCCCCCCCCCCCCCCCCCCCCCCCCCCCCCCCCCCCCCCCCCCCCCCCCCCCCCCCCACCGCCTTGTCCGCATACGTTCTTCCCGCTGCGAGCCGCCGGGTCAACGACGGCTCACCAAACGGGAGATCGGGAGTGCGCGTGCGCATCGGACTGCTGACGGAGGGTGGCTATCCGTATGTGAGCGGTGATGCCGGACTCTGGTGCGACCGGCTCGTGCGCGGGCTCGAGCAGCACCAGTTCGAGGTGTACGCGCTCAGCCGGACCGAAGACCAGGAGGACGCCGGCTGGGTCGCGTTGCCGCCGCAGGTCAGCCGGGTGCGCACCGCACCGCTGTGGACGGCGCAGGACGACGGGGTGGTGCACGGCCGGCGTGCGCGCCGGCGTTTCGCCGAGTCCTACGGGGAACTGGCGGCCGCCCTGTGCGAGGCGGACCCGTCGGACGCGGCCGCCGTCCCGGAGGCTGCGGCGACCACTCAGGCGGACCGTTTCGCCACCGCGCTGTACGGCCTCGCCGAACTCGCCCGCGACGAGGGCGGCCTGGTGGGAGCACTCCGCTCGGAGGGCGCCGTGCGCGCCCTGGAGCGGGCCTGCCGCGCGCCCGGCGCGCTGCGCACGGCGCGCGAGGCGCGCGTACCCGATCTGCTCGCCGTCGCCGCACACCTCGAAAGCGCCCTGCGCCCCCTCTCGCTCGACTGGTACGACGACCAGGGCGACGAGGGGGGCCGAGGCCTCGCCGCGGTCGACGTCTGCCACGCCGCGTCCGGCGGAGCGGCCGCCCTGCCCGGGCTCCTCGCACGCCACTTCTTCGACGTGCCGCTCCTGGTCACCGAGTACGGGGTGAGGCTGCGCACGCACTATCTGAGCTCAGGGCAGAGCGGCTCCCCGGCGGGTCCCGGGAGTGCGCCGTCCGCCCGGTCCGCTTCCGTAGCCGCTCCCGCCGTGCGGGCCCTGCTCGCCGCCTTCCACGGCCGGCTGGCGGCCGAGGTCTACCGGCAGGCGGCGTGCGTCACGCCCGGCAACGCGCACGCCCGCCGCTGGCAGGAGCGGTGCGGCGCCGACCGCGCGAAACTGCGCACCGTCTACCCGGGCATGGAGACGTCCCGCTTCGCCGACGTCGGCGACTCCCCGGACACCGCCGACCCGCACACGCTGGTCTGGGTCGGCCGGGTGGAACCGGCGAAGGACCTGGTGTCCCTGCTGCACGCCTTCGCGGAGATCCGCAAGAAGGAGCCCCGCACCCGGCTGCGGATCATCGGAGCGGCGTCCGGCGAGGAGGGCCGGGCCTACCTCGGCCACTGCCGGATGCTGGCCGCCCAGCTCTTCCCCGACGAGGCGGACGGACCGCACGCCGTCGGCGCCAACCCGGTGTCCTTCGAGGAGATCGGCGGCCCGGAGTCGGCCACCCTCGCCGAGGCGTACGCGGCCGGGGCGGTCATCGTCCTGTCCAGCGTCGTCGAGGGTTTCCCGGTCGGCCTGGTCGAGGCGATGCTCTGCGGCCGGGCGACCGTCTCGACCGACGTCGGCGCGGTGGTCGAGGTCATCGGGGGCACCGGACTGGTCGTCCCGCCGCGCAATCCACGGGCGCTCGCGGACGCCTGCGTCGCGCTGCTGCACGACCCGGAGCGCCGTGCACGCCTGGGCGCGGCCGCCCGCGCCCGCGCCCTCGAACTGTTCACCGTCGAGCAGAACGTCACGGCCTTCCACGGCATCTATCTGGAGCTCGTCTCCCAGGCCCCGATGCGCCGGTTCCTCTTCGACGACGACGGCGACCCCCGGCCGTTCGCCGTCCCGCCCGAGGCCTGTCTGCCCGGCCTGTGGACCGGCCCGGGCGCGCCGGTCACCGCCCGCCCGGGCCCGGTCTGGGCTGCCGCGGGTCCGCAGGCCCGGGACGCCTCGCCGGTCGCCTTGACGGAGGGAGCACGATGAGCGGGCTGGACGAACTGGAGCCACCGGAAGCACCCCGTGACGCCGGCCCCTCTGCTGCCGGTGCCGGTGCCACTGCGGCCGCCGCTGCACCTGCCGCCGTCGCCGGCACCCCTTCCGGCGCCGGCGACGGGGCCTCCGCGGGCATTCCCGGTCGCGCCGACGCGCATGCCGCCCGCGGCGCCGGTGATGCCGTCGGCACCCGCTCCCTCGTCCCCGCCGACGAGGTCGCCGCAGCGGGCGGGCCGGAGCCGGCCACGCCCCGCCGTGGCGGCGCGGACCCGGTCAAGACCCTGATGCACCGTCACCGTGAGCTGTGCGAACGGGCCGTCGACCCGCTGGAGATCGCGGCCGCCCTGGAGGCCCACGGGGTCACCGACCGCACCGCCGCACGCTTTCGGCACCGGGACGTCTTCTCCCTCGCCGAGGAGATGTACGCCCGGGTACCGCGCGACGCGGACGCGCCGCCGCCCGCCGCGCACACCGCTGCCCCACGGCCCCGCCTGGACTGGGCGCTGCTCACCCTGCTGCCCGGGGTCCTGTGCGCCGCCACCGTGACCGGCGTGCGTCTCACCCACGGGCGCACCGCTCTCCTCGTCGCCGCCGCAGGCCTCCTCGCCGTCGTCCTCGCCGTGCACGCGGCGCTGCGCCGGGGGCCGTTGAGCACGCACCGCGGCGCCCACCCCGGCCCGCACCGGACGGAGGCCTGGACCTGCTGGCTCCTCGCCTACGCGGCCCTCGGCGACAGCCTCCTGCGCGCCGCCGTCGGCGGCGGCCCGGACGGCCTGCCCGACGGGACGGCGGCCGGCCCCTGGCCCGTGGCCGCCGCTCCGCTGCTCGCCCTCACCCTGGCCTGCGCGCCCGCCGCCTGGTGCGCCCACCTTCTTGCCACGCGTGCCCGCCGCCGCCTGAACGCCAGCCGCGGCCTCGACGAGTTCGCCGCCTCCGTGCCGCCGTTGCTGCTCGGCGTCTTCGTTCTCTTCCTGTGCGCGCTCGCCGCACTGACCGCTCTCAGCGCGGCCGTCCTGGGCGAGACCGCCGGATACGGCCAGATCCTCACGCTCGGCGGCCTTCTCTTCCTGGCCCGCCTCCTCATCGTGCACGGCTTCACCCACGCCCCCGCGGTCGTCCTCGGGACGGCCGGTGCCGTTGAGGCGCTGGCCCCGGCGGCGGTCTTCTCCGGCCGCCTGCCCGGCTGCGACTTCATGGCCGTGCCCGTGGAGAACCTGCTCACCGCCTGGGGCCCGGGCGGCGTTCCGTTCCTCGTCTGCGGCAGCGCGGCCCTGGCCCTCCTGGTCCACGCCGCCCGCACGTTGTCCAGGGCCTCGGCCCACGCGGGAACGGACCAGCCGTGCTGACGCGAGCCCGCCCCCGCCGAACCCCGCCGCCACCGCGGCCACCCCATCCGGCGCATCCCCCACCGTGCCCCGACCGCACGACGCCCGCGCCCCCGCACCCCGCCGCAGCCCACCGCAACACCCCCGAAGGAGAGACCAGATGACCACCTCCCGATCCGGAGCGACCGCAGCCACCGGGGCACCCGCGGTCGCCGGCGCCCCGGTCCCGGCACCCCCGGTCGTGGCAGTCCCGGTCCCGGCAGCTCAGGCCATGGCGCACACCCCGGGAGCCGCACGATGAGGGTTCTGCTGATCGGAGCCAACGGCTACCTCGGCCGCTTCGTCGCCGACCGCCTGCTCGCCGACCCCGCCGTCCAGCTCACCGCGCTCGGCCGCGGCGACGACGCGGACGTCCGCTTCGACCTCGCGTCCGGCAGCCCCGGCGCGCTCACCCGCTTCCTCGACGCCGTCCACCCCCAGGTCGTCGTCAACTGCGCGGGCACCACCCGCGGCGGCGCCCGCGAACTCACCCGGCACAACACCGTCGCCGTCGCCACCGTCTGCGAGGCCCTGCGCCGCAGCGGGTGCGGGGCCCGCCTGGTCCAGGTCGGCTGCGGCGCCGAGTACGGCCCGAGCCAGCCCGGCTCCTCCACGGCCGAGGACGCCGTGCCCCGGCCGGGGGGCCCGTACGGCGTCAGCAAACTCGCCGCCACCGAACTCGTCCTCGGCTCCGGACTCGACGCCGTCGTGCTCCGGGTGTTCTCGCCCGCGGGCCCGGGCACGCCGGCCGGCTCCCCGCTGGGGCGCCTCGCCGAGGCCATGCGGCGCGCCATGCAGTCCGGCGACGGCGAGCTCAAGCTCGGCGGTCTCGGCGCGCAGCGGGACTTCATCGACGTCCGTGACGTGGCCCGGGCCGTGCACGCGGCCTCGCTCTCCGCCGCGCAGGGCGTCATCAACATCGGCTCCGGGCGCGCCGTCCGGCTGCGCGACGCCGCGGCGATCCTTGCGCGGGTGGCCGGATACGGCGGCGCCCTCCACGAACTCGACGGGCCGCCCGGCGGCCACCTGCGGCCCGCCATCGGCCACCCCCGCCTGGAGGCCGACCACGGCGGCCCGGTCGCGTATCCGTACCCGGACGGCTGCGGCAGCTGGCAGCAGGCCGACGTGCGCACCGCCCGCGACCGGCTCGGCTGGCGCCCCCGGATCAACCTCGAGGAGTCCCTCGCCGACATCTGGATGGAGGCGGCATGTCGTATCTGACCGGGACCCCGGCGGGCAGCGCGCACCCCGGCACCACCGAGGTCCGCACCGGCCTCGGCGTCCCGGGCCTCGCGCATCCCCTGGTCGCGCCCGCCGAGTGGGGCGAACTCGCCCGGCCCGGGAGACCTCTGCACTGGGTCGCCCTCGACGTCTGCGACGGACCGGGCTCGCGCCCCGACCCGAGCTGTCTGGAATCCGCGGGCCGGCTGCGCAACGCGGGCATCCGCGTCCTCGGGCGGATCGACGCGCTGTACGGAGCCCGTGCCTTCGCCGAGGTGATCTCCGAAGCGCAGCGCTACCTCGACTGGTACCAGGTCGACGGCTTCCTCCTGGACCGCTGCCCGGCCGACCGCACCACGCTGGCCGGGCTGCGCCGCACGACCGGCGCGCTGCGCACGCTCCACGACGCACCCCACGTCGTCCTCGACCACGGTGTCCACCCGCATCCCGGCTACGCCGAGCTGGCCGACCAGCTGGTCACCTTCTCCGGTCCCTGGAGCGACTACCGCTGGTCGCAGGTGGCCGAGTGGACGGCGGAGCACCCGCCGGAGCGCTTCTGCCACTTCGTGCACGGTGTGCCGCGGGGACATCTCGACGAGGCGCTGCGCATCGCCCGCTGGCAGGGGGCCGCGACGATCTGGTTCACGGACGGCGCCGAACGCGGCGGCGCACGTGACGCCTGGGAGACGATGCCCGGTTACTGGGACGATATTGTCTCGCGGATCGGAACAGGTGTCTCGGAATGAAAATGGCCATGGCACTGTTACGGGGAGAACAACCGTCATGACTGACCGACCAACGGAGTCCCCGTGTCGCTGCCACCCCTGGTCGAGCCGGCCCCCGAGCTCACCGTAGACGAGGTCCGCAGGTACTCCCGCCACCTGATCATCCCCGACGTGGGGATGGACGGGCAGAAGCGGCTGAAGAACGCCAAGGTGCTCTGTGTGGGCGCCGGCGGCCTGGGCTCGCCGGCGTTGATGTACCTGGCCGCGGCGGGCGTGGGCACGCTCGGCATCGTGGAGTTCGACGAGGTCGACGAGTCGAACCTGCAGCGGCAGATCATCCACAGCCAGGCCGACATCGGCCGCTCCAAGGCCGAGTCCGCCCGTGACTCCGTCGTCGGCATCAACCCGTACGTCAACGTGGTCCTTCACGAAGAGCGGCTCGAGGCCGAGAACGTGATGGACATCTTCAGCCAGTACGACCTGATCGTCGACGGCACCGACAACTTCGCGACCCGTTACCTGGTCAACGACGCGTGCGTGCTGCTGAACAAGCCGTACGTGTGGGGTTCCATCTACCGCTTCGACGGTCAGGCGTCCGTCTTCTGGTCCGAGCACGGTCCCTGCTACCGCTGCCTGTACCCGGAGCCCCCGCCGCCGGGCATGGTCCCCTCCTGCGCCGAGGGCGGCGTGCTGGGCGTGCTGTGCGCGTCCATCGGGTCGATCCAGGTCAACGAGGCGATCAAGCTGCTCGCGGGCATCGGCGAGCCGCTGGTCGGCCGCCTGATGATCTACGACGCCCTGGAGATGCAGTACCGCCAGGTCAAGGTGCGCAAGGACCCCGACTGCGCGGTCTGCGGCGAGAACCCGACGGTGACCGAGCTCATCGACTACGAGGCCTTCTGCGGCGTCGTCTCCGAGGAGGCCCAGCAGGCGGCCGCCGGTTCGACGATCACTCCCAAGCAGCTCAAGGAGTGGATCGACGACGGCGAGAGCATCGAGATCATCGACGTCCGCGAGCCGAACGAGTACGAGATCGTCTCCATCCCGGGCGCGAAGCTCATCCCGAAGAACGAGTTCCTGATGGGCACCGCCCTGGAGGCCCTGCCGCAGGACAAGAGGATCGTCTTGCACTGCAAGACGGGTGTCCGCAGTGCGGAAGTCCTCGCCGTGCTGAAGTCCGCGGGCTTCTCCGACGCCGTGCACGTCGGCGGCGGCGTGATCGGCTGGGTCCACCAGATCGAACCGAGCAAGCCCGTCTACTGACCCGGGCGTTCGCTCGTCCCGGCAGGCCCGGCAGGTCGGGCAGGCCCACCGGGCCCACCGGGCCTCCCGACGGGATCGGCGGGGGTTTTGCGTGCCACGCGTGCGCGAAGCCCCCGCCGCCGTCATGAGCAGACCGTGCCGTCCCGCGGGACCACTCCCTTCAGCAGGTAGTCGTCCACCGTCGAGTCGACGCACGAGCTCCCGCTCCCGTACGCGATGTGCCCCTCGCCCTTCCAGGTGAGCAGGACGCCGACGCCCTTGCCGAGCTCGTCCGCCATCTTCCGCGCGCCCTCGTAGGGCGTCGCCGGGTCCCCGGTGGTGCCGACCAGCAGGATCGGCGCCGAGCCCGCCGCGCTCACCTCCGGGGTGTCGTACTGCCCGGCCACCGGCCAGTCGTGGCACCAGCCGGCCGTGTCCCAGGCGAGGAAGTCCCCGAACACGGGAGAGATCTTCTCGAACCGCGGCACCAGCAGCTTCGTCTCCCGCGGGGTCGGCCTCTGCCTGTCGTCCAGGCACGATATGACCCGTTGGGAGTGGACCGTCGTGCCGTAACGCCCCGTGGAGTCCCGCTCGTTGTAGCGGTCGGCGAGCCTCAGCAGCTGGGAGCCGTCCCCTGCCTGCGCGGCCTCCAGAGCGCTGGTGAGCCTCGGCCAGGCCGCCTCGCTGTACAACGGCAGGACGATGCCGATGACCGCGAGCGCCTGTGTCAGCTCCCGCCCGTCCGACCCGGGCAGCGGGTGGGCGTCCAGCCGGTCCAGCAGGGCCGCGATCCGCGTGCTGCCCGTCTCGGGGTTCTGGCCGGTCGAGGCGAGGTAGTCCGCCAGCGCCCGCTGGAAGCCGCGTGCCTGGTTCTCGGCGTGGCCGACCGCGTCGGCGCTCGGGTCGACGACCGCGTCGAGGGTGAGCCTTCCGACGTTCTGCGGGAACAAGTGGGCGTACACGCCGCCCAGTTCGGTGCCGTACGACATGCCGAAGTAGTGCATTTTCCGGTCGCCGAGCACCTGGCGCATCAGGTCCATGTCGCGGGCCGTGTCGGTGGTCGACACGTGGGCCAGCAGCGGGCCGACAGCCTTGCGGCATCCTTCGCCGAAGGCGGTGGCGTCCTGGAAGAACGCCTGTTCCTCGGCCGGGGTGTCCGGGGTGGAGTCGAGGGACTCGGCGGCCTGGATGTCCTTGTCGCTGCGGCAGCGGACCCCCTCGCTCGCGCCCACCCCGCGAGGGTCCCAGCTCACCAGGTCGTAGCGGTCGCGGAGCGAGGAGACCGTCGAGCCGTAGGAGGGGAGCATGGACACTCCCGACGCGCCGGGGCCGCCGAAGTCGAACAGGAGCGAACCGATGCGGTCGCCGTCCTCGGCGTGTGACTCGGCGCGCACGAGGGCGAGATCGATCGTACGGCCGCCGGGTTCCGACCAGTCGAGCGGCGTTTTCAGCGTGGCGCACCGCCAGTCGTCGCCCGGCGCCGAGGAGTCCGCGGTGGGCCCGCACCGGCCCCAGTGGAGTTTCTGCCCGGTCAGTGCAGCGGGCAGGGCCGCCGAGGGTGTGCCCGAGGCAGAGGCGGAGCCCGCTGTGGGCCTGGCGTCGGCCGTACCGTGCCTGCCGTCCGACCCGTCCCCCGACGCGCCGCCGCTGCAGCCCGCCGCCAGCAGTGCGACGGCGGCTCCCCACGCCGTCCACCGTGCCGATCGCGCCATGCGCGCCTCCCCCCTCGCAGGCCGTCCACACTCGGCGGTGGACGGCTTTCAGGCCATGTTAGGCGTCCTGGGCCCTGACCGTCCGAGCCTGTGGATAACCCTCTGACCTGCGAATACTGTCGGATCGACCCGGTATCGCGGCGGGTGTGATGGGGCTGGCGGAACGTGCGGGTGCGGCGGGTGCGGGTGCGATGGAGTCGACCGCCGTGTGGCGCGGTGGAGTCGACCGGCCGTGCGGGGGCGGGTGCGGTGGAATCGCCCAGATGTGCGGGGGCGGGTGCGGATGCGGATGCGGGTATCCGATGGCCTGCGCGTCCGCGGCCGTCAGGAACAGACGGTCCCGTCGGCCGGCGTCCTGCCGTTCAGCAGATAGCCGTCCACCGCCCGCTGCACGCACGGGCTCTTGCTGCCGTACGCGCCGTGGCCCTGTCCCTTGTACGTGAGCTCGACCCCGACCCCCCGGCCCAGCGCGTCTGCCATCTTCCCCGCTCCTTCGTACGGGGTCGCCGGGTCGCCGGTGTTGCCCACCACGAGGATCGGCGCGGACCCGGGCGCGCTCACGTCCGGGTGGTCGGCGGCCCCGGGCACGGCCCAGTCGGTGCAGCCGACCATCGACCAGGCCATGAAGTCGCCGAAGAGCGCGGAGGCCGCACGGAACTCCGGCAGCTTCTTCTCCACGTAGGCGGTCGAGTAACGCGGTTTGTCGTCGGAGCAGTTGATGGAGACGTTGGCGGCCGCGATGTTGCTGTACTCGCCGTTCTCGCTGCGGCCGTTCATCAGGTCGGACAGCAGCATCAGAATCTGCCCGTCGCCGTCGTAGGCCTGTTCCAGGCCCTCGGTGAGGTACTCCCAGAAGTCCTTCGAGTACAGCGCCTGCGCGATGCCGTTGGTGGCGGCGCTCTGGGTCAGCCTGCGCGGGAAGATCCCCGGGAGGGGCTTGGAGTCGAGACGTTTCAGCAGCTCCGCGATGCGGGCCTCGACGTCCTGCGCGGTGTCTCCGACGGGACAGTCCTGTGTCTTCGACGTGCAGTCCTTCGCGAAGTTGTCGAGCGCGCGCTGGAATCCCCTGGCCTGTCCGAGCGAGCCCTGCTCGGACGTCTGGGTCGGGTCGACGACCGCGTCGAAGACGGCCCGTCCCACCTTCTTCGGGAACAGATGGGCGTACACGCCTCCGAGCTCCGTGCCGTAGGAGATGCCGAAGTAGTGCAGGCGGTCGTCGCCGAGCACCTGGCGCATCAGGTCCATGTCGCGGGCCGCGTCGGTGGTCCGCACCCGCGGCAGCATCTTCTTCGAGTGTTTCTCGCAGGCCGCGTTGAACTTCCTGGTGTTGTCCAGCAGCGCGGTGCGCTCCGCGGCGTCGTCCGGGGTGGCGTCCTGCTGGAAGTAGGCGTCGAGCTGCTGGTCGTCCTCGCACCGCACGCCGGCACTGCGGCCCACCCCGCGCGGGTCGAAGCTGACCAGGTCGTACCGGGTGCGCAGGGTCGTGTACTCGTCGCCGAACGCGGGCAGCGTAGAGACGCCCGAGCCGCCGGGGCCGCCGAAGTTGAAGATCAGCGAGCCGATGCGCCGGCTCTCGGCGCCGCTCGTCCGGGCCCGGATCAGGGCGAGGTCGATCGTGTCGCCCTCGGGATCGTCCCAGTCGAGGGGGGCCTTCAAGGTGGCGCACTGCCACGGGTCGCCGTCCGGCAGCGGGGACGGCGCGCTGCCGCCGCCCTCCGACCGGGACGGGGCGGGACAGTCCTTCCAGCTCAGCTTCTGCTCCGTCAGATCCCCCGACGGCGCGTCCTGCGCACAGCCCGCCACCAGCGAGGACAGCAGCACAGCGGTGGCGGTCACGGCGGCCGCACGCGGGCGGGAGGGGATCGGCATGATCCCATCCTGAGGTCGTGTGCAGGCACGCGCGCGGGGCGCGGGCCGTCCGGGGGTACGGCCGTGGGAGCCCGCCTAGAGGGCGCCCTTGCGGCTCAGATGGTTGAAGGCCAGCCAGCCGGGAAGCACCGGCAGCCACAGGGTCAGCAGCCGGAAGAGGAGAACCGCGGGCGCGGCGACCTCCTTGGGCAGCCCCACCGCGATCAGGCCGACCGTCAGGGTCGCCTCGACGGCGCCGACTCCGCCGGGCGTCGGCGCCGCGGAGCCGAGCGCGTTGCCGGCGAGGAAGACGACGGCGACGCTCGCGATGCTGAGCGAGGTCGACTCGTCGCCGAACGCGCGGATCGACGCGTCCAGGCACATCACGAAGCAGGCGGTGAGCAGCAGCATGCCGCCGATGCCGGTGACCAGCTTCTGCGGCCGCTGCAGCACGTCCAGCATGCGCGGCACGACGCCCGCGAACAGCGACCGCACGCGCGTGGAGACGAACTTGCGCAGGAACGGCACCGACGTCACCACGAGCACGAGCACGGCCACCGTGAGCAGACCCGCGATGACCGTGCGGGACGGCGACAGCGACGGAGTCTTCTCGGTGCCGGTCAGATAGCCGAAGGACAGCAGCATCAGGATGTGGCAGCCGAGCCCGAAGAGCTGCGAGGCGCCGACGCTGGCCACCGCGAGTCCCGGCCGCACCCCCGCGCGCTGCAGGAATCGCGTGTTGAGCGCGACGCCGCCGACCGCGGCCGGCGCGACGATCTTCACGAAGGACCCGGCGACCTGCGCGGCCACGGTCCGCGGGAACGGCACCCGCTCCGGCACGAACCCCAGCAGGCTCATCGCGGCGGCGACGTAGCTCACCGCCGAGAACAGCACGGCCGCGGCGACCCAGCCCCATTCGGCGTTGGCGATCAGGGGGCCGAACTCGATGTGGGTGAGCTGGGTCAGCAGGAAGTACGCGCCGATGGCGCCGGCGATGAAGCTCATCAGGGTGCGCGGCCGCACCCGTTCCAGCCTGGCGGGCTCGACGGGCGCCTGGGGACGGATCAGCAGCACCTCGTGCCGGATCTGCGTCAGCAGGTCCTCCTCGCGCGCTCCCTCCAGTGCCTCGTCGATGGCCCGTTTCTCGGCCCGGGCCTCCGCACGTACGGCCTTCTTGCCGGGCTTCTCCGCGACGGCGGCCTCGGTGTCGGCCTCGGCCGCCTCCGCGCGCGCCTGCTTGGCCTGCTGGGAGGCTTCGAGGACGGCTTCCCGCTCGCGCTGCGCGCGCTCGCGTGCCAGTCGTCGCAGCGTCGCGCGCGTGGAGCGGGACAGGGCGATGGGCTGGAGCATCGGCAGACAGTCCGCGACCGCGTCCGGACCGAGCACGCCCACCGCGGAGGCCACCGCGCGCTCGGCGCCCACCCGCAGACCCAGGGTCGTCACCAGCTGGGCGACGTCCATGCGCAGCAGCAGGTCGCCTGCCGCGATCTCGCCGCCGCGCAGATCGGTGAGGATCACCGTGCCGGAACGATCCACCAGAATCGCGTCCCCGGCGAGCCGGCGGTGCGCGATGCGCCGTGACTGCAGGGCCCGCACCTGGTGCCAGGTGTTGCGCAGCAGGTCGTCGGTGATCTCCTCGTCCGCCAGCGAGTCGAGGGTGCGGCCGCCGGTGTGCTCGTAGACGAGGATCACCGCGTCGGGCCCCAGCTCGGAGGTCGCGATCAGTTTCGGCGCGTTGGCGCCGGCCGCGATGGCGGCATAGGCGAGCAGCGCCTCCTGCTCCAGCGCCTGGCGCAGCGACTGCAGGCTGCTGCGGGTGGCGAAGCCGCGCAGGGCCAGATTGCGCCACGCGCGGTAGAAGAAGCCCTGGGCCTGCTGCTCCCGGTCGACGACCGTCACGTCCAGCGGCGGTCCGTCCTCCAGGGTGACGAAGTACCGTCTGCCCCGGTCGCCCTCCGCCGCGTCCGGCGTCTCCTCGCGGGAGGCGCTCACCGGCCGGAACCCGACGTGCCGCAGGCCCGCCATGAGCGTCCGCCCCGTGGGCCGCACGTTCGGCGAGCCGACCGCGTACAGGGTGCCGTATGCGACCGTCCACCCGATCAGCACCGTGAGGATGATCGAGAACGGCGTCGTGTATCCGGTGACGAGCATCGAGAAGGCGTCCAGGAGCAGCACGATCCACAGCACCGAGCGCCAGCGCGGACGACGCGACATGCCCACGGCCGTCATGTACGCGATGACGGGCGCGAGATAGCCGTGCACCGGGTCGGTCAAGGCGTGGATGTCACCGGGGGAGGGCTGGGTCAGCGCCTCCTGGATGGAGCCCGGAGCGGCCTTGGCGACCCACAGGTCGGTGGCGAGCGTCACACCGTGCGCGAGGACCGCCGCGAGCACGCCGTCGGCGATGCGCAGCCCGTCCCGCTTGATCAGCCGCTCGATCGCGAACGCGACCGGGACCAGCAGGATCGCGATGCTGGACGCCAGGCCGGCGATCTTGATGAGCAGGTCGGGCGCCTGGCCCGTGCCCTTGTTGATGTCCTGTTCGAGGCCCGAAGTGGTTCCGTGGGCGAAGGCGGCGATGCCCAGGAGCACGATGACGGCGAGCACGCCGATCATCAGCCGCATCAGGTCGGAGGGGCGGTGCACGCGCGCGGGGAGCAGGGGTTCGTCACCCTCGACCTCGTCGATGTGCACCTCCTCCCGTTGCTCGCCGGGGATGTCCGGGCGCGGCGCGGTGTCAGAGGCGCCCTGCGCGTCCTCTGCGTGCACGCCCTGCTGGTTCATCGTCTCTTCTTGGTCTCGTATCACCGGTCACCGCCCGCACGATGGTGGCATGCCCCGCCGACACACGGGGGCATCAGGGTGCAAATGCGGGGGCGCACAGTCTGCCCGAAGCCTCGCCCGGGAGCGAGGGTCACACTGCGTCGCGAGCCCGTCGCATTGTCGGTGCGGTGGGGCAGGATGGGGCGGATGAGCGAGCAGAGCCTTCCGGACGACGCCCGCCCGGAGTACACGCAAGCGCTGCCGGAGTACGCCGAGCGGGTCCTCGAGGTCGCGGAGCTGATCCCGCCCGGGCGGGTCATGACGTACGGGGACGTCGCCGAGTGGCTGGAGGACGGCGGTCCGAGACAGGTCGGCCGGGTGATGGCCCTCTACGGCGGCGCCGTCCCGTGGTGGCGCGTCGTGCGCGCGGACGGGGTGCTGCTCCCGGGCCACGAGCTGCGGGCGCTCGAGCGCTACCGCACCGAGGGCACACCGCTGAAGGCGGCGAGCAGGGCCGCGGAAGGGCACGTCCCGCGTCTCGACATGAGACGGGCGAGGTGGGACGGCGGCGAACGCGCGGCGGGTCACACCTGACAGCCTCCGCCATCGGACGGGGCCGGGGGGCGCCTGTGGCCCGTACGGGCGAAACGGCGCGTACCGGGCACGTCCGCGGCATGGCGTACGTTCGTGGGGCGAGGGACGCCCGGGACGTGCGGGGCCCGAGGGAAGAAGCGGAAGCCGTCCTTCCGGGTCAGTCGTCGGCGTAGCGTCGGCGGCACGCGTCCCTCTCATCCCGCGATCACCGACCTTCCCGGGCGACGATCCGTCGACCAGCACACCCACCAGGACCGGCGAACCACGTGAGCACCTCTTCCTCCACCAGGCGCCTGCCGCCCCACCAGGGGCGACAGGGGAACCGTGGCGCTTACCGACTGGTGCGTACCCCGCCCGCCCGGGTGGATCCCCCTCGTCTGGACGCCGCACAGCGCTCCGTGGTTGACCACGGCCCCGGCCCCCTGCTCGTCCTCGCGGGCCCGGGCACGGGGAAGACCACCACGCTCGTCGAGTCCGTGGCGGCCCGGATCGCCCGCGGCGGCGACCCCGCGCGCATCCTCGTCCTCACGTTCAGCCGCAAGGCGGCCGTCGAGCTGCGAGACCGGATGGCGCGGCGCATGGGCGCCGCCCGCGCGCCCCAGGCGACCACCTTCCACTCGTACTGCTACGCCCTGGTCCGCGCCCACCAGGACGCCGACCTGTTCGTGGAGCCGCTGCGGCTGCTGTCCGGACCCGAACAGGACGTGGCCGTCCGCGAGCTGCTCGCCGGCCAGCTCGACCTGCAGCGGCTCGGCCTGGCCCATGTGCGCTGGCCGGACGAACTGCGTGCCTGCCTCACCACCCGCGGCTTCGCCGACGAGGTCCGCGCGGTGCTGGCCCGCAGCCGCGAACTGGGCCTGGACCCCGCGTCCCTGGACGCGTTCGCCCACCGCATCGGGCGCCCCGACTGGCGTGCCGCGGCCGCCTTCCTCGCCGAGTACCTCGACGTGCTCGACCTGCACGGGGTGATCGACTACGCCGAACTCGTCCACCGCGCGGTGCTCCTCGCCCGGCGCACCGAGGTCGCCGAGCGGCTGGCCGCGAGGTACGACGCCGTCTTCGTCGACGAGTACCAGGACACCGACCCGGCCCAGGTCCGGCTGCTGCACGCCCTCGCCGGCGGCGGCCGCACCCTGGTCGCCTTCGGCGACCCCGACCAGTCGATCTACACCTTCCGGGGCGCCGACGTGAACGGCATCCTGGAGTTCCCGCACGCCTTCTCCCGCGCCGACGGCCGTCCCGCCCCCGTCGAGGTGCTGCGCACCTCCCGGCGCTCCGGCGCGGCCCTGCTGGCCGCCACCCGGCTGCTGACGCAGCGGATGCCCCTGACCCGGCTGCCGTCCGAGAAGGTCCGAGCCCACCGCGACCTGACCGCCGCACGCGACGGCGGCCGGGTCGAGGTCTACACGTATCCGACGCCCGGCACCGAACTGGACAACGTCGCCGACATCCTGCGCCGCGCCCACCTGGAGGACGGCGTGCCCTGGGGCGAGATGGCCGTCCTGGTGCGCGCCGGCTCGCGCACGATCCCGACGGTCCGCCGCGCCCTCACCGCCGCCGGCGTCCCCCTCGACATCGACGGCGACGACCTCCCCCTGCGCCACGAACCGGCGGTGGCGCCCCTGCTGGCCGCCCTGCGCGCGGTGGCCACGGCGGAGGCCTCCGCGGCGGCGCCGGCCGAGGGCGCGCGCGGCACGGCGACCGGGGGCGAGGCGGCCGACGAGACCGAGCAGACCCCCGGCTGGCTCGACACCGAGACCGCCCTCACCCTGCTGGCCTCACCCCTCGCCGGCATGGACGCCGCCGATCTGCGCCGCCTCGGCCGCGCCCTGCGCGAGGAGGAACGGGCCGCGGGCAACCCGCTGCCGCCGCCCTCCGACGAACTGCTCACGCGCGCCCTGGCCGAGCCGGAACGCCTCGTCGCCCACGACCCGACGTACGCGCGCGGCGCCCAGCGCCTCGGCGCGCTGCTGGCGACGGCCCGCGCGGGCCTCGCGCGCGGCGGCACGGCCGAGGAAGCGCTGTGGGACCTTTGGGACGGGACGCCCTGGCCCACGCGCCTGGAGCGGGCCGCCCGGCGCGGCGGCGCGGCCGGCCGCAACGCCGACCGCGACCTGGACGCGGTGTGCGCCCTGTTCGCCACCGCCGCGCGCGCGGAGGAACGCACCGGCGGTCGGGGCGCACTGAACTTCCTGGCCGAGATCGAGGCCGAGGACATCGCCGCCGACACCCTCACCCGCCGTGCCGTGCGCCCCGACGCCGTACGCCTGATGACGGCCCACCGCGCCAAGGGCCTGGAATGGAGTCTGGTCGTCGTGGCCGGCGTCCAGGAAGGCCTGTGGCCGGACCTGCGCCGCCGCGGCTCCCTCCTGGAGGCCGACCGCATCGGACGCGACGGACTCGCCGAGCCGCTCACCCCGGGCGCGCTGCTCGCCGAGGAACGTCGCCTCTTCTACGTCGCCGCCACACGCGCGCGCGACCGTCTCGTCGTCACCGCCGTCAAAGCACCCGCCGACGACGGCGACCAGCCCTCCCGGTTCCTCTCCGAACTCGGCGCCGAACCCAAGGACGTCACCGGCCGCCCCCGCCGGCCCCTGTCGGTCGCCGCGCTGGTCGCCGAACTGCGCGCCACCACGGTCGACCCGCGCGTCTCCGCACCCCTCAGGGAGGCGGCCGCCCGCCGGCTCGCCCGGCTGGCCGCCCTCGCGGACGAGGAGGGCAGGCCCCTGGCGCCCGCCGCCCACCCGTACCGCTGGTGGGGCATGTTCGAGCCGACCGAGAGCAAGGTGCCGCTGCGCGACCGCGAGCAGCCTGTCGTGCTCTCCGGCAGCGCCCTCGACCAGCTGGCCAACACCTGCGCCCTGCAGTGGTTCCTGGGCCGCGAGGTGAAGGCCGACGCCCCCGCCACGGCCGCCCAGGGCTTCGGCAACGTGGTGCACGTCCTCGCCGACGAGGTCGCCTCCGGGCACACCCCGGCCGACCTCGACGTCCTCATGGAGCGCCTCGACTCCGTGTGGAACGCCCTCGCCTTCGACGCCCCGTGGAAGTCCACCCAGGAGAAGGCCCACGCACGCGTGGCGCTCGAACGCTTCCTCCAGTGGCATGTGATGGACCGCACGGGCCGCACAGCGGTCGCCAGCGAGCACGACTTCGACGTCACGCTGGAAGCAGGCGACTACGAGGTCCGCATCCGCGGCCAGATGGACCGCGTCGAGGCGGACGGTGACGGCCGCGCCTACGTCGTCGACTTCAAGACGGGCAAGCAGACGCCCACCGCGCGCGAGGTCGAACGCCACCCCCAGCTCGCCGTCTACCAGCTCGCGGTCCGTGAGGGAGCCGTCGACGACGTCTTCGACGGGGCACGCCCCGAACCGGGCGGCGCCGAACTCGTCCAACTGCGCCAGGGCGCCGCCCAGCGGGACGGCGGCGACGCTCTGCCCAAGGTGCAGGCGCAGGAGCCGCTGGAAGGCGAATGGGTCGGCGAACTCCTCGCCACGGCCGCCGGCAAGGTCCTCGACGAGCGGTTCACCCCCACCGCCGGCCAGCAGTGCGCCCACTGCGCGTTCCGCGCCTCGTGCAGCGCCCGCCCCGAAGGGCGCCACGTCGTCGAGTGAGCGGCGGACCGGGGCCGGGCGGGGCGGCGGTGTGACGGACCGCACCACCCGCGCCGACCTGCACGCCTCTCCCCGCGGCGGGTGATTTGTCATCGACTGTCAGTGCCCGCCGATAGCCTCTCCCCATGCCCGCCCGTATCAACGATCCCGAGCAGCTCAAGGAGCTCCTCGGGATCCCCTTCACCCCGGAGCAGACGGCCTGCATCATCGCGCCGCCCGCCCCGCAGGTGATCGTGGCCGGAGCCGGGTCGGGCAAGACCACGGTCATGGCCGCACGCGTGGTGTGGCTGGTCGGCACCGGCCAGGTCGCCCCCGAACAGGTCCTCGGCCTGACCTTCACCAACAAGGCGGCCGGAGAACTCGCCGAACGCGTCCGCAAGGCCCTCGTCAGGGCCGGCGTCACCGACCCCGACGTCATCGACCCGGACAACCCGCCGGGCGAGCCGGTCATCTCCACCTACCACGCGTTCGCGGGCCGCCTCCTCGCCGACCACGGCCTGCGCATCGGCCTGGAACCCACCTCCCGCCTGCTCGCCGACGCCACCCGCTACCAGCTCGCCGCGCGTGTGCTGCGCGAGGCCCCGGGCCCCTACCCGTCGCTCACCCGCTCCTTCGCCGACCTGATCAGCGACCTCCTCGCGCTCGACGGCGAACTCGCCGAACACCTCGTGCGCCCCGAGGACCTGCGCGCCTGGGACGCGGAACTGCTGCACACCCTCGACGGCGTCAGGCTCACCAACGCCGACCTGCGCAAGGCCCCCGACGCGGCCGCCGCCCGACGCGAACTGGCCGACCTGGTGCTGCGCTACCGGGCCGCCAAGCGCGAACGCGACCTGCTCGACTTCGGCGACCAGATCGCCCTGGCGGCCCGGCTCGCCCAGGTGCCCGAGGTGGGCCCGCTCCTGCGCGACGAGTTCCGCGTCGTCCTCCTCGACGAGTACCAGGACACGTCCGTCGCCCAGCGCGTGCTCCTCGCCGGACTCTTCGGCGGCGGCGCCGGCCACCCCGTGACCGCCGTCGGCGACCCCTGCCAGGCCATCTACGGCTGGCGCGGCGCCTCCGTCGCCAACCTCGACGACTTCCCGGAGCACTTCGCGCACGCCGACGGCAGCAAGGCGCGCCGCCAGTCGCTCAGCGAGAACCGCCGCAGCGGCGGCCGCCTCCTGGACCTCGCCAACGGCCTCGCCGAGCCGCTGCGCGCCATGCACGCGGGCGTGGAGGCCCTGCGCCCGGCTCCCGGAGCTGAACGCGACGGCGTGGTCCGCTGCGCCCTGCTGGCCACCCACGCCCAGGAGATGGACTGGCTCGCCGACTCCATCGCCCATCTGGTGCGCACCGGCAAGGCGCCCGGTGAGATCGCCGTTCTGTGCCGGACGGCCACCGACTTCGCGCAGATCCAGGGCGCGCTGGTCGCCCGGGACGTCCCCGTCGAGGTCGTCGGACTGTCCGGTCTGCTGCACCTGCCCGAGGTGGCCGACCTGGTCGCCGTCTGCGAGGTCCTGCAGGACCCCGGCGCCAACGCCTCCCTGGTCCGCCTGCTCACCGGCCCCCGCTGGCGCATCGGACCGCGCGATCTCGCCCTCCTCGGCCGACGGGCCCGGCGGCTCGTCAGCCACGCGCGCGGGGGCGACGACGACCCGGACCGGCGCCTCGCCGAGGCCGTCGAGGGCGTCGACCCGTCCGAGGTGACATCGCTCGCCGACGCCCTCGACACCTTCCTCGAGACGCCGCTCCACGGCGGCGGCGCGGGGGACGACGACGGGCTGCCGTTCTCGCCGGACGCGCGCGTGCGGTTCGCGCGCCTCGCCGCCGAACTGCGCGAACTGCGCCGCTCCCTCGCCGACCCCCTGATGGACGTCCTGCACCGCGTCCTCGCCGTCACCGGCCTCGAGGTCGAACTCTCGGCGTCCCCGCACGCCCTGGCCGCCCGCCGCAGGGAGACGCTGTCCAACTTCCTCGACATCGCCGCGTCCTTCGCCGCCGGCGAGAGCGAGGCGAGCCTGCTGGCCTTCCTCGGCTTCCTGCGCACCGCCGCCCAGTACGAGAAGGGCCTGGACAACGCCCTTCCGGGCGGCGAGAACACCGTCAAGGTGCTCACCGCGCACAAGTCCAAGGGCCTCGAGTGGGACGTGGTGGCCGTCCCCGGCCTGGTCGGCGGAACCTTCCCCAGCGGACAGGGCCGCGAGAAGTGGACCGCTCAGGCCAAGGTGCTGCCGCACGCACTGCGCGGTGACGCCGACACCCTCCCCGACCTCGCCTCCTGGGACGCGCGGGGCATGAAGGCCTTCCACGAAGCCATGAAGGACCACCAGCACACCGAGGAACTCCGCCTCGGCTACGTCACCTTCACCCGCCCGAGGTCCCTGCTCCTCGGCTCCGGCCACTGGTGGGGCCCCGCACAGAAGAAGCCCCGCGGCCCGTCCGACTTCCTGCTGGCCCTGCACGACCACTGCGCGGCCGGACACGGCGAGATCGAGGTCTGGGCCGACCCGCCGGAGGAGGACGAGGAGAACCCCGCCCTGCACCGCGCGAGCGTCGACCAGGTCTGGCCGCTCCCGCTGGACGACGCGGCCCTGGCCCGCCGCCGCGCCGCCGCCGAGACCGTCCTCGCCCACCTGGAGGACCTCGAGGACCTCGCCCCGCACGAGGACCCCCGCCCTCGTGCCGCCCACGCCCCGGACTCCCACGACGACCCCGACTGGCCGCCCCCGCCGGACGACGACGAGCCGCCCCACGACGAGGACGACCCTTTCGGCGCAGACCCCTTCGACACGGACCCCTTCGACACGGACCCCTTGGAGGCGGACCTGTTCGACCCGGACTCCTTGGAGGCGGACCCGTTCGACCCGGACCCCTCCGACCGAGGCCCCCTCGATGACGGGTCCTCCGGTGACGCCTCCCACCACGCCCCGCCGGCCGAGGGCGACCCCGCGGACCGGCATGGGCGGAGCCCGGGCGATGCCCCCGTCCGTCCCGCCGTCCACCCCTCGGTCCCCCATCAGGGGACGGCCCCGGAGGCGCCCAGGGCCCGCCCGCGCCGGAACTCCCTCACCCCGGAGGAGGCACGCACCGTCGCCTCCTGGGACCGCGACCTCGACGCGCTCGCCGGGGAACTCCTGCGCGCCCGCCGGACCGTCACCGACGTGCCCCTGCCGACGACCCTGACCGCCTCGCAGGTCATGCGCCTGGCCGCCGACCCGGACGGTCTCGCGCAGGAACTCGCGCGCCCCATGCCACGCCCCCCGCAACCGGCCGCACGTCGGGGCACCCGGTTCCACGCCTGGGTGGAGGCCCGCTTCGAGGAGTTGACGCTCCCCCTGCTGGAACCCGACGAACTGCCCGGCCATGACGCCGAGATCGACGACGAACACGACCTCGAGGTCCTCAAGGAGGCCTTCGAACGCACCGAGTACGCCCACCGCACGCCCTACCGGGTCGAAGCCCCCTTCCAGCTCGCCCTCGCCGGCCGCGTCGTCCGGGGCCGCATCGACGCCGTCTACAAAGAGGGCGACGGCGAGTCGGCCACGTACGACATCGTCGACTGGAAGACCCACCGCGCCCGCACCGCGGACCCCCTCCAGCTCGCCCTGTACCGGCTCGCCTGGGCCGAGCAGCAGGGAGTGCCCGTGGAATCCGTCACAGCGGCCTTCCTGTATGTGCGCACCGGCGACGTCGTGCGTCCGCAGGGGCTGCCCGATCGGCCTGCCCTGGAGCGCCTGTTGACCGGGAAGGAGGGCGCAGGAGACGGCCGCGACGGACCGGCCGGACGCGTCGGCCCCGCACCAGGTCCCGGCGAGGACGCCGGCGCGGGCCGATAGGCTCGTGACCATGAGCCATCCCGTTGACAGTGCCGTCAGCGCCGTCCGCACGTACGTCGAGCGGCATCGCGCCGCCTTCCTCGACGACCTCGCCCAATGGCTGCGGATCCCGTCGGTGTCGGCCCAGCCCGACCACGCCCCCGACGTACGGCGCAGCGCGGACTGGCTCGCCGCCAAGCTCCTGGAGACCGGCTTCCCGACCGTCGAGGTCTGGCCGACGCCGGGCGCGCCGGCCGTCTACGCCCAGTGGCCCTCCGGCGACCCGCAGGCGCCCACCGTCCTGGTCTACGGCCACCACGACGTGCAGCCCGCCGCCCGCGAGGACGGCTGGGACACCGACCCCTTCGAGCCCGTCGTCCGCAAGAACCGCCTTCACGCGCGCGGGGCGGCCGACGACAAGGGGCAGGTCTTCTTCCACACCCTCGGCGTCCGCGCTCACCTCGCCGCCACCGGCCGCACCGCGCCGGCCGTCAACCTCAAGCTGCTGATCGAGGGCGAGGAGGAGTCAGGCTCCCCGAACTTCCGGGCCCTCGTGGAAGAGCGGGCCGGGCGGCTCGCCGCGGACGCCGTGATCGTCTCCGACACCGGCATGTGGTCCGAGGACACCCCCACGGTGTGCACCGGGATGCGCGGCCTCGCCGAATGCGAGATCCGGTTCCTCGGCCCCGACCAGGACATCCACTCCGGCTCCTTCGGCGGGGCGGTGCCCAACCCGGCGACCGCGATCGCCCGCCTCGTCACCGCCCTGCACGACGAGCACGCGCACGTGGCCGTCCCCGGCTTCTACGACGGCGTCATCGAGCTCACCGACCGCGAGCGAGCGCTCTTCGCCGAGCTGCCCTTCGACGAGGACCAGTGGCTGCGCACCGCCCGGTCGCACGCCTCCCACGGGGAGGCCGGGCACACCACCCTGGAGCGGATCTGGGCCCGCCCCACGGCCGAGGTCAACGGCATCGGCGGCGGCTACCAGGGACCCGGCAGCAAGACGATCATCCCGTCCTCGGCCTTCGTGAAGCTCTCCTTCCGGCTCGTCGCCGGCCAGGACCCCGACCATGTCGAGAAGGCCGTCCGCGCCTGGGTCGCCGAGCAGGCTCCCGCAGGCGTCCGGTACGAGATCGCGTTCAGCCCTGCCACGCGCCCCTGCCTGACCCCGCTGGACCACCCCGCGCTGCAGTCCGTGGTCCGCGCCATGGGCCGGGCCTTCGACAAGCCCGTCCGCTTCACCCGTGAGGGAGGCTCGGGACCGGCCGCCGACCTGCAGGAGGTCCTCGGCGCCCCCGTGCTCTTCCTGGGCATCTCCGTCCCCTCGGACGGCTGGCACGCGCCCAACGAGAAGGTCGAGCTGGACCTCCTCCTCAAGGGCGTCGAGACCACCGCGTACCTCTGGAGCGACCTCGCCGCGCACTGGCGTCATGCGCCCTGACGCCCCCGACCGGCCCGGAGGGGACGCGCGCGCGGTGCACACTGAAGGAGCCGCCCCGCGGCCCGCCGCCCCACGACCGGTCGCCCCCTTCCGTACGTCCCGCTGAACCGCCCGCAGAAACAACCGTTCCACCGGGGGAGTTGGAAGTACCCGTGACCACCTGGACCGACCTGAACGCCGATCGACCCATCTCGCTCACCGCGCCGAGCGGCGTGGACCGGGCCGCCCACCACCGGCTCGACGAGGCCTGGCTCGCCGCGGCGTGGAGCCACCCCACGACCCGCTGCTTCGTCGTCTCCGGAGGCCAGGTCCTCATCGACGAGACGTCCGACGGCCACACCGAACTCGTCATGACCCCGTCCTTCGAGGCGCCCCTCACCGAGGCGCACCGCTACTTCCTCGGGACGGACGAGGACGGTGTCAGCTACTTCGCCCTCCAGAAGGACACGCTGCCCGGCCGGATCGACCAGTCCGCGCGCCCGGCCGGCCTGCGCGAGGCGGGTCTGCTGCTGTCGCCGCGCGACGTGGGCCTGATGGTGCACGCCGTGGGTCTGGAGAACTGGCAGCGCACCCACCGCTTCTGCTCCCGCTGCGGCGAGCGCACGGTGATCGCCGCGGCCGGGCACATCCGACGCTGCCCCGCCTGCGGCGCCGAGCACTACCCGCGCACCGACCCGGCGGTGATCATGGCCGTCACCGACGAGGAGGACCGCATCCTCCTGGGCCGCCAGGTGCACTGGCCCGAGGGCCGCTTCTCGACCCTCGCCGGCTTCGTCGAGCCCGGCGAGTCCATCGAGCAGTCCGTGCGCCGCGAGGTCTTCGAGGAGGCCGGCGTCACGGTCGGCCAGGTCGAGTACGTCGCCAGCCAGCCCTGGCCCTTCCCGTCCAGTCTCATGCTCGGCTTCATGGCCCGTGCCACGTCCACCGACATCGACGTCGACGGCGACGAGATCCACGAGGCCCGCTGGTTCTCCCGCGACGAGCTCGGCGCCGCCTTCGAGTCCGGCGATGTGCTGCCCCCCTACGGCATCTCCATCGCGGCCCGGCTGATCGAGCTCTGGTACGGCAAGCCGCTGCCCATGCGCAACCTCGTCTGACGACGCCCGCCCGACCACGCCCGGCACGTCGAAGGGGTGGCCGACCCGCACCGGGACGGCCACCCCTCCGACGTCCTACCAGCCCATGTCCCGGGCTACCTCTTCCCGGGCTGCAGCGATCTCTGCCTCGGTGGACTCGATGACGTCCACCTCCTCCAAGCGAGCCAACAGGTCTGCGAGAGCCTGCTTCTGAGCCGGATGCGTGATCGGTACGGCGTTCAGGTCGGTGCTCATCAGCCAGTCGAACAGCACAATGGCATCGGAGCGCCTCAGGCGGAGATCGACGGTCGGTGTGGACCCCCAGGGGAAACCCGTTTCCATACCGCCATCATGGCAAGTCGGCTGCATCGGGAAGACAGGCGCCCGGCACGGTCAGGATCCCGGCTTTCCCGAACGGGAACGTGCCCCGAGCGCGCAAGCCCCCGATCAGCGTCAGACCGATCGGGGGGCGTGTATCGCGGGGATCAGGCGCCGAGTGCCTGCTTCACCTGGGCGAGGCTGGGGTTCGTCATCACGACGTCAGCGCCACCATTGGACGGAACCACCTGAACGGTGGGCACCGTCTGGTTTCCGCCATTCGCCTTCTCCACGAACGCCGCGGACTCCGGGTCCTGCTCGATGTTGATCTCGGTGTACGCGATGCCCTCGCGCTCCAGCTGCTTCTTCAGCCGCTGGCAGTAGCCGCACCACGTGGTGCTGTACATCGTCACAGTGCCCAGCATGTCTCTCATGCTCCTTCGGCGGTCGGGGGACGGGCGGTCCTAGGGGCAACGCCGCTGACGGGGCCGCCATTCCCGGTGGTGACGTCCGCCCCATTCATACGACTGCGGGGGCCCGCCTGTGGACAACCGTCCCGTCCGTCTCCGCCGACCTGGCAGCATGGCTGTGTGACAGCAGCAACGCACTCCACCCTGTTCCCGCAGGCACCGGACACGGCCGACGCGGTGCTCGACGGGCTCGACCCCGAGCAGCGCGAGGTCGCCACGGCCCTGCACGGTCCGGTGTGCGTGCTGGCCGGAGCCGGCACGGGCAAGACCCGGGCCATCACCCACCGCATCGCCTACGGGGTGCGCGCCGGCATCCTGCAGCCCTCCAGCGTGCTCGCCGTCACCTTCACCAACCGGGCCGCCGGCGAGATGCGCGGCCGGCTCCGCCAGCTCGGCGCCCAGGGCGTCCAGGCCCGCACCTTCCACTCGGCGGCCCTTCGACAGCTGCAGTACTTCTGGCCGAAAGCGATCGGTGGCTCCCTGCCCCGACTCGTCGACCGCAAGGTGCAGCTCGTCGCCGACGCGGCCGCCGCCTGCCGGGTCCGGCTCGACCGCGGCGAGCTGCGGGACGTCACCGCGGAGATCGAGTGGTCCAAGGTCACCCAGACCGTGCCCGCCGACTACGCCCTCGCCGCAGTCAAAGCGGGCCGCGAGTCACCCCGCGACCCCGCCGAGATCGCCCAGCTCTACGCCGCCTACGAGGACCTCAAGCGCGAGCGCGCCGTCATCGACTTCGAGGACGTCCTGCTGCTGACCGTCGCGGTGCTGCAGGACCGGCACGACATCGCCGAGCAGGTCCGCGCCCAGTACCAGCACTTCGTGGTCGACGAGTACCAGGACGTCAGCCCCCTCCAGCAGCGTCTGCTCGAGCTGTGGCTCGGCGACCGGGACGACCTCTGCGTGGTGGGGGACGCCAGCCAGACGATCTACTCCTTCACCGGCGCCACCCCCGACCACCTGCTCGACTTCCGCACCCGTCACCCCGGCGCGACCGTCGTCAAGCTGGTGCGCGACTACCGCTCCACCCCCCAGGTCGTTCACCTAGCCAACGGTCTGCTCGCCCAGGCCCGCGGCCGTGCCGCCGACCACCGTCTGGAACTGATCTCCCAGCGGTCCGCCGGACCCGAGCCGGGCTACGCCGAGTACGCGGACGAGCCCGCCGAGGCAGAGGGCGCGGCCCGCCGTATCCGTGAGCTTCTCGACGCCGGGGTCGCGGCCGCGGAGATCGCCGTCCTGTTCCGCACCAACGCCCAGTCGGAGACCTACGAGCAGGCTCTCGCCGACCTCGGCATCCCGTATCAGCTGCGCGGCGCCGAGCGCTTCTTCGACCGGCCCGAGGTGCGCAAGGCCGGTGTCGCCCTGCGCGGTGCGGCCCGGTTCGGCGGCAACGACACGCTCCTCGAGGACGCCATCGACCTGCCTTCGCAGGTGCGTGCCGTCCTCTCCGGCGAGGGCTGGACCGCACAGCCGCCGGCCGGCTCCGGGGCCGTCAGGGAGCGCTGGGAATCGCTGGCGGCCCTGGTGAACCTGGCGCACGACTTCGCCGCGGCCCGGCCCGGCGCGACCCTCGCCGACCTGGTCGCCGAACTCGACGAGCGGGCGAGCGCCCAGCACGCCCCGACCGTCCAGGGCGTCACCCTGGCCTCTCTGCACTCCGCCAAGGGCCTGGAGTGGGACGTCGTCTTCCTGGTCGGCGTGGCGGAGGGCATGATGCCGATCACCTACGCCAGGACCGACGAGCAGATCGAGGAGGAGCGACGCCTCCTCTACGTCGGGGTCACCCGGGCCCGCGCGCGGCTGCACCTCTCCTGGGCGCTCTCCCGCTCACCGGGCGGCCGCCCGAGCCGCCGCCCGAGCCGCTTCCTCGACGGTCTCCGTCCCGGCTCGGGCGTCACCGTGGGCCGTGGGGGCGCCGTGGGCGCCGGAGGCATCGAGCGGGGGGTCCCCGGCGTCGCCGCGGGCGTCGGCCAGGCGCCGCGCCGGACACAGCGCACCCCGGCCCGCTGCCGGGTCTGCGGGCGCACCCTGACCGACGCCGGCGAGATGAAGCTGATGCGGTGCGAGGACTGCCCCTCCGACATGGACGAGGGCCTGTACGAGCGGCTGCGGGACTGGCGGGCGGTCCAGGCGAAGCGCGCCGGCCAGCCGGCGTTCTGCGTCTTCACCGACAAGACGCTGATGGCGATCGCCGAAGCGGTCCCCGACGAGGAGGGCGAACTGGCCCGGATCCCGGGGGTCGGTGTGCGCAAGCTGCACCGTTACGGAACCGATGTGTTGGCCATCTGTGCAGGCCAGGACGTGGTGGAGGGTGACGGAGGGGAGTGAGGGAGGGTCGGCCGAAGATTGATCCGAACTCGTCGGAAAAATAGTTTGCGCATGCCCCGGCAATCCCCATAGGTTCTTAGACACCGGAACGGCGGCCTTCTCGAAGGCCCTGATTCCGTGCTGTACTTGTATATCCGTCGGACCGGTTCATCCCGGTCCCCCGAGACGCCGAGAGGAGGCGATTCCAGTGATCATCATCAACCGCAGCTCCACTGCCAAACTGACCGATTGCTCGGTCGTCTCCACGTGCATGCTCGGCGCCCCGGTCCTGGGCACCGGTCTGTCCGGCATTCGTGCCGATCGGCCGGCGTCCTCCTCTGTTTCGCCCGTGAGTCTTCTCGGCCGCGAGCGCAATGAGCGACCGACCAAGGCACTGGAAGCAGTAGAGGCACAGGCGCATGCCTATGCCTTCGCGGCGACCGGTGCCGGATTCCGCAAGCAGACGACGCAGCACAACCTGATGTGGGCCTTCCGTGGGCCAGAACCCTGGAGTGATCCAGCCTGATCGTCGATCAGGCCGGCGCCTTCAGGGCCGCGGAACCCCACCCGGGATCCGCGGCCCTTCTGTTTTCCCCGAACGGGGAGGACGGAGCGAAGGGGCCTCGGGACAAGAAAAGAACCCGGTACCCAGCCGACAACCGGTCCCACAGGACCGGACCGACAGACGAGGAAGACGAACCGTGCAACTCGAAGCGCACGCCCCGTCCGTACCGCCTTCCGAAACGATCCCCCCGCCCGGCCTCACGGAGGACTCCACCTTGACCCCGCTCACGGCGCTCACCGCGCTCGACGACGCCATCGAGAACCTCGGCGTGCCCGTCCCCTGCCGTTCCTACGACCCCGAGGTCTTCTTCGCCGAGACCCCCGCGGACGTCGAGTACGCCAAGTCCCTCTGCCGTACCTGCCCGCTGGTCGAGGCCTGCCTCGCCGGCGCCAAGGAGCGGCGCGAGCCCTGGGGCGTCTGGGGTGGCGAACTGTTCGTGCAGGGTGTCGTCGTCGCCCGCAAGCGGCCGCGTGGTCGCCCGCGCAAGAACCCGGTCACGGCATGAACACCGCAGGAACAATCGACCGTCCCCTCACGCATGACCCCAAGAAGCAGGCCCCGATGAAGCCGTTCACCAGCGAGCCCGCAGGCTCCGCGACCGAAGACCTCACCAACTCCACCGGCGCGTACGACTCGCGTCAGAACAGGACACGCGAGATGCAACTCATCCCAGAAGCCCTGGCTCGTGCGCATATGCACGACCGCCTGCACGAGGTCGAGCGGGAACGTCAGGCCGTGCGCCTGGTGGCCGCTCGGCGGATGCAGCGCCGGGCCGAGCGCGCGTCGCTGCGTGCCCGCCGGGCGCTCGCCATGGCCGTGATGCAGTAACCGCCCACACCTGAAGGGGTGGCCTCCCGAGGGGGAGGCGAAGCTTTCCCCGTGGGGGCCGGTCCGTTCGGACGGACCGG